>CALFYU010000358.1 GCA_937952455.1 uncultured Planctomycetaceae bacterium | reverse complement strand
CGTGATAAAAGATGTCCGCGGTCAGCATTCCAACGAAGCTCCAGTGCTTCAGGTGCGTCACTTGAATATCGGGGCTCAAAAGGATCCGGTGCCCGGCCTTCCGGAGCCGAATGCCAAGTTCGATGTCTTCAATACAGGGACGTGCATAGCGTGCATCGAATCCACCGATATCACGGAACACGTCACGCCGAACGGCGCCGCAGCCGGCCCAAAACGTCGACGCTTCCTTGCAGCCTTGCTGGTGCACATAATGATGCAGCAGGTTGCGATATTGTGACACGAGATTTCCTGCCTTGGGGCGGTCGTCATAAGAGCCAAACGCGGCAGCGACTGTTGCATCTTCACGAAATACGCGCGCAAACTCGGAGAGCGTTGTCCGCTGCACACAAACGTCGGCGTCGATAAACAACAGAATCCGGCCCTGGGCTATCTCGGCGCCGCGATTTCGCGCCTGTGCCGGTCCGCTCTGTTGCGATAGTCGCACGACTCTGGCTCCTAGCTCATACGCCACTTGCGGCGTCGAATCTTGCGACGCATCATCCACGACGATCAGTTCGTAACTCCCAAAATCAGAATTCTTGAGGCTCACGAGTGAGCGCCTCAGTTGATCCGGGCAGTTGCGTGCAGGCACGATCACCGAAATCGCCGGTGCTTCAATTCTGTCAGTCATGATGCACATCCTTAAAACTCGTTGACTTACCTCAAGTGACGTTTGTTGAAGACAGTACAGCTCGACGCCGGAACAGCGCAACCCAGCACGCCGTCAGATGTCGCAGACGCAAAGGTGTGAGATAGTTCGCGAAATGATTCAGAATCTGCATCAAATCAGGCCGTCCGCCGCGCAATGCTTCGCGCCATAGCGGCCAGAAGGCCGTCCAATCACCTTGTCGCCCAGCGATTGCACTGGTGTCGCAGAGTAGAAATCCGCTGAAGGCGCGGCGTGAGACTCGATGCTCATGGCTTCGAATCCACCGGATGGCCATCCGCCAACACCCGCCGTTGGAAGCGCGCACACGCGAGCGATCAATATGCCAAACGACCAGGGGATCGGGCATCGTGGGAAAAGCCACGTCGACGCCGCTCAGGTTGTGAATACGTAAGATCCAATCAAGATCGTCGAAACGGTTGAGGTGTTCGTCAAAGGGAATAGTCTGCAACAGTTCACGTTTCGCCAACAGCGTCGATGTCTGCAGAAGTCCTTCGCCGTAAAAGGGCGACCTTCGACGGAAGAGATACTCACACAGCGGTTCGTTCGCTCGGGGATATCGCCGCGGCCAAACGAAATCGTCTGACTCAGCCCTCGCGATCAGCCGGCAGCTTATCACCGGATATCGCGACTCCATTGCCTCAGCGACCTGGAGTTGCCGCTGCAATTTGTCAGTCATCCAGTAATCGTCGTCGTCGAGAAAGGCGACCCAGGTGCCGTGCGACAATTCAACCCCAACATTCCGTGCCTGGGATCCTGTCATTTGTCTATCGGGAACGTGAATCCGCAGGCGGGGATCTTTAATCACTTTCAGTGCTTTTATGGTTTCGTGATCCCGGCCCGCGACGACCACTACAACTTCCAGGGACTTCATTGTCTGCAAAAGGACGCTTCCTACCGCCCGGGTGACGAATTGGGGGCGGAGAAATGTCGGGATGACCACGGATACCAGTGGACGTGTGGTGGTCGATTTGTCAACAAATTCATTCATTCTTGCCGGTAGCGAAATTTATCGAACGTTTCGAAGTAAGCAGGCACAACGCGCCACACGTTGAAATGCACTAGATTGCGTTTTTCGCGGCTTCGGGTGTACGCAAGCCGATGAGCCGGGTGACAAAATCCAATTCACGACGACTGAATTCCCGCTGGGCGAGAATCAGTCCGACAATCGCGAGACAGACGAAGACAAGCTTTAGGATCAACCAAAGCCCCGGGGCGGGCCAAAACACCGTGCCACAGACCAATAGGCCGACGACCAGGCTCTTGTAGAAAGTGCGGAACAATACAATCCCGTCCCACACTTTTTCCACCGCGAACAGGCCGGCGACAACCAGGAGTGAGAAAGCAAACGTCGTTGACACAGCGGCACCGAGCGGACCAAACATGGGAATGAGAACGAAATGTGAGAGCACCGCGATGGGCACAACGGGCGCAGTGATCATCACGGTTGCTCTGAGATGGCCGGATGCCACGAGCAAGGAAGAAATGATGGCCACCGCAAATCGCGCATAGGCGGCGAAAATTAGTACGGCCATCAGGGGGCCGCCCGCCGCGAAATCAGCGCCCAAGACCAATTGCAAAATCTCCGTCGAGGTCACGGAAACGAGGACCACGAAGGGCAATAGTACGAGCACGAGTCGCATCGAGTACTCAGCCGTGGCACGGGCCTGAATGGCGCGTCCCTGTTTTAGGAGACGCGTCACCGTAGAAAGCACGACCGGTGCTGCCACGACGCCGATCATGGCTGGAAAAAAGGCGAGGTTGGACGCTGCCGCATACAGACCGGCTTGGGTTTGCGTCCCTCCCCATGCGACCAGTAACAGCAAATCAATGCTCTGTAAGGCCCGCAGGCTCGCATCGGTGATAAACAGCGGCAGCGAGTGTCCCCACAATTGCCGAGCAGGAAATCGGATTCCGCAGAATAGTTTCGGTCGAAGAAACATCCGACACATCATTAAGGAAACGACCGAAGAGCCGATTCCACCGCAGAGCGCCCCTTCGACCGAAAAGCCCAACTCAACGAACAAAACAATCAACACCAGGCGAGAAATCCATCGCGCAGCGGAAATTGCCGCGCGGTGTCGAAATCGTCCCAGGCCCATCAGAACGCTGATATGCGCTTCGGCAAATGCCGCAATCGGAATATCAATCGCCGCCAGCCGGATCAACCCTGCTTGCTGGCGGTCTCCCAGCAACGTGGCAATCGGCTCGGCGATCAGCCAGAGCAGCAGCATCGCCCCCAGGCCCAATGCGAGATTCCACTTCAACAGTGCGGCAGCCAGCGCTCGCCAATCGTCCGTCTCCCCGACCAACCTGACGGCGCTACGGCTAAATACCATGCAAACGCTAATCTCGATCCAAAACACAACGGACCAGGTCAAGGCGTATTGTCCATAGCCCGCCGGGCCGAACTGCCGGGTGAGGAACACGACAACCGCCAAGCCGATCGGCGCCAGAAGCGACTGCGACACCATGATCCAAAAGGCGCCGTCGAGCGTGTGGCGCGCAAGCTGACCCGACGTGCCGAAATCAGGCACTGAGCAACTGAAATCATATGGAACGTCATTTCTTGTCGGCGGCATTGTTGTTATAGCCGGTGATACTTAAAGCAATTCGATCACTCTGCGCGATCCGTCGTGTGAAATTCGCAGTGATTTACAGGTTGAGGTGCTTCACTCCAGGTTTCTTATCTAACAGCGGCGGCACGATGGCAGTCGGGCTGCGAGCATTATTTGATATTTGGTAAGTCGGAATGAATGAACTTAACGTACCTGCGATCAACAGGTGCTCGGACCGCGTCCCACATTCCTTTCGCGAAGGCGCGAATCCGCAACATCCTTGGCGGTGTTCTGCCAAGGTCAACGACCGGGCGTCCGAGTGCCCACCTCCAAAACAGATACCATAAACTCAACAAAACGGAGAATCTCCACGACTTGAGATGCTTGGCGTAGGCTGCACCAATGCCGCGCAGATATCCTCGAATCAACGCGGGGGATTGTTGCCAGGTGCGAAAGCCCAAATGCACCACATGGGTCTGCGGGGTTTCGTAGACATGGAAGCCGGACTGGAGCAGCCGCAATGCGAAATCGAGTTCTTCAGCGGAGCAATACTTCCCGCCGGCGCCAAGCTGCGTATCAAATCCCTGAATGCGTTCCCAAGCCGAGCGGCGAAACGCCATTGCCGCGCCGATGCCTTCGATATGGTGTTTTTGCCGTATCGACGTGGCCAGAAAAGGCGTTTTCCGAGAATAGGCGGGAACGAAACCTCTGCTTTTGTCGTGAGGTTGGGCGAACACGTTCGTAAAGACCAATCCCACGCGAGGCCTTTTTCGAAAAACTGCCTGGATGACGTGAAGCCAGTTCGCAGACGGCAAACAATCGTCATCTGTCATCGCAATAATTGTTCCCGAAGACATTTCGACGCCGACATTGCGAGCCGCGGACAATCCCTGTGGCGGCATGCGGTGATACAACAGCCCGGGCGTATTCAGCAATCCTTCGAGAGCAAGCTTGGTTTGATCGCCATCGCTCTGATCGACGACGACGATTTCACAACCCGGAAACCGGTTGTTTCGCAGGCAAAGGACGGTATTCACCACATCGGCGCCTCGATTGCGCGTGGCAATGACTACCGAAATGGGAAGGGTTTCACGTTTCATAATAGGCTGCTTGCAACAATTGGGCTTGCGCTCATCAGTGTTGTCGCGTCACACCTCTGATTGTCTCTGACGCGAATTGGTGTTCATTGTGAGCCGGCAAGAGGAAGCTCCGCCGCGAGGCACGTGACAATCGACGAAAAACGTCGAAGAGCGCCATCCGGCACAGTTGATGTGCCTTTTATGAACCGGAGCCGACTTTCGCAGCTTGGTTGGTCCGAACATGCTCGAACGTCAACCTCGCGTTTGTTGTGCCATCTGGCTCATCAGACTTGTGCTCTTCGTGGTAATCCTGGTCTGCGTTAACGCTCCACAGGTCGTGGTCTTCACCGAACAACAAATTGCGAACCGCGAACATGCCGGTCAACATAGCGTGATCCTGATTGTTGTAGCGGTGCAAGCCGTTGCGGCCGATCGTCTGCAGGTTTTCGAAGCTCTCCACGTGGTTTCGCAGCACGGCGACATGTTCCGCGTAGGTGCCGTCGTAGACGGGATACGATTTCGGCACGCGAAATACGCAACCATCGACGATGTCGCCTTTATCCACCAGACCCAGCTGAGCGACTTCCCGCTTGGCAAGTTCCACCAGCGCTGCATCTTCCATGTTCCACAAATCGTCTCCCTCATTGCAGAAGTATTCCAATCCCAAGCTGGATTGGTCTTCGTTGGGAACCATGTGTTGGCTCCAATTTCCGAAATTCTGAATGCGTCCGACTTTAACTTCGGGATCGTGGATATAGATCCAATTGTCCGGAAAAACGTGCCGCTTTTTCGAGATCAAACAGACTGTCAGGAAATCGCGATACTTCAATGCATGTGAGGCGTCCAGAATGTGCGGCGGTGCAGCCGGCGACAGTTTTTGGACCAGTTCCGTCAAGGGCATACTCGAAATAAAGTCTGAACCCGGCAATTCGGTGGTTTCGTCTCCCTTTCGAACGATGACCGACGTGATGCGGCGGCCGTCATGGTTGACTGCCACCACATCGCAATTCAGTAAGACGTCGCCACCCGCTTCACGAATCTGCCGCTCTGCCGCCCGCCACATCATGCCCGGACCCAAGCGGGGGTAATCGAACTGTTCGATCAACGTCTTTATGGTTTTTCGGGGTTTAAAGAACATGTTTAAGACAGCGGATTTCAGCGACAGGTCTTTGATCCGCTGCGCCGCCCAATCGGCGCTCAATTCCGAGCAGGAGATGCCCCAGACCTTCTCTGTGTAGGATTTGAAAAAGGTTTGAAATAGCCGGCGACCAAAACGATTGGTCACCCACTGCTCGAAGGTTTCTTCACGCCGATATGGAAACGCCTGCCAGCGCAGATAACTGAGCAGAATGAGCACACTTTCAATCATGCCCAGCCCCTTAAGCGCGTTGAAAGGTTTGAGCGGGTAATTGAAAAAGCGGCGCCGGTAATAGATCCGCGAAAGTCGCGGGCGTCGCATGAACTCGCTTCGGATCAGTTCGCGCCAGATCGCATCGACTTCTTTGGACTTTGTAAAGAAGCGGTGGCCTCCCATATCGAAATGAAAGCCCTTATAGTTTTCCGTCCGTGCGATACCGCCCACGATATGGCTTTTCTCCAATACGATGGGTTGGATGCCGTGTTTCGTGAGTTGATAACCAGCGGTGAGTCCGGACGGACCGGCTCCGATGATCACGAATTCGCGATCGGATGTTTGTGTCGGCGAAAGCGTGTTGCGACTTATCACGTTGTTTCTCCCCTGACGTAAGCGACGGTCGGCGTGCGACGGCCACCGGGTGGGCCGACGCACGTTGCCGGACTAGTGATTGCGTTCCGTTTTGGTCACGATTGCTCCTTCCCATCCATGCGAGTGCGTAAACAGACGAATATGTGGAATTTGACCTCCAGTTAACTCGCGGCCGGGCGGTGAGCAACAGGTGGTGTTGCCGCGTGCGCTTGACTTGTAGTCATGCCATTCCAGTAAGTAGTCGATTTGAAATTCCTGTAACTCCTCGAGGAGTTCCTGCGGAGTCGCCCGAGGACGTGTCCGGCCGTAATAGGGCATATCCAAGTAATAGGCCAAATACAGCGACTCGCGCCAGCGATCCGTTGTCGCCAACCGTCCTGAAAGCAGCTCTAGTGATTTGAGTTGCTGGCTCATGACATAAAGTTCTCGGTCCTCGTCGAATTCCGTCAAAATGCCGTAGGCCGGCTGGGCGAGAAACGATGCCGACAGCAGCGACAGGGCGATTGTCAAGCGCCGCGGGGTAACGATATTTGCCATCTCTAGACGACTCAGCACGATCGCCGCGAGGGCCAAAAGCAAAAGCCAACAAATCCAGAAATAACGCGGATCAAAAACAGAGATCGTGACATAGCCCAAGATGTAAATGAGGATGCTTGCCAGTACGAACAGCGCCCCATCGCGGCTGACGTTCGGCGCAACTTTATCTCGCATGGCCCAATACACGACGACCACCGCGATTATGGGCGAAAGGAACGTGTCGCCCAGGAGGGACCGAATGATATGCCAGGAGGTAAGCGCCAGTCGGGCGAGCTCAAGCGCGACGCTCCCCCAAGAAGCAATCGGATTCCACGGCCGCACGGCATCGCTGGCCGGGTTGTCCCAAGCACTGAGCCCATGCGGGCCAGGCGGCGGGCGGAGCCGATGAGAACGTGAAAAGTCGGGTCCGACGAGAGAATGGTTGTAGGATCCAGCTTGCGAGACGGTGAATCGCCCATATTTTGCGCTCATCGTGCCGATCCACGCTGAGCAAATCAATAAAAACACGGCCATTCCGGCCACGTAGTGAAACACGACGCGCCGACCGAGGTTTTCGCGCCTGCCTTGTAGATACCTCGCCAACATGAACGCCGTAAAATGCACCGCAAAGAAAGCGATCGCATAATGCTTACACAAATAGGCCGCTCCCCCCACGAGGCCGCATAAGACGCCACTCCAACGCCTCGACGCAAAATCGGGACGGCACAATAGAAAGTAGTACAGCAGCAACAGACCGACTAAGAGAAAATCGGGCGTCGCTAGCGTTAGTGAACAGTAGGCGATGATAGGAATCGACGTGATGGTCGCCCAATTTTGTATTCGGTGGCTGACTCCTAACCGTCCGATTAGTGCGTGGAACAAGACAACGAGTATCGCGCCGACCACTCCAAACAGAACCCTTGAGGCGACGTGCGGAGCAATTCCGGCCCATAGAAATGGGACCAACAACCAAGAAAAGAGCGGCGACCAATAACCGTTGACCGCCTCCCACGTGTGTCCCTCGGCATACTGTTTGGCGACCGAGAAATAGGAAATGCTGTCGGGGAAGAGGCGGTAGACGAAATGCGGAGCGAGCCCGATCACGGCGATCACATACATCGCCAGCGCACAAACTATGAGCCGATGGTTCGCACAAGCGCGGTAAAACATTTATCGTCAACACATCCTTTAAGGAAACGGATGCCGGCACTGCTTTTTAGTAAACACCCTGCAGAACAAATGGCCGTTTCCCGCGTCTGGGCGGGGGTGGCATGAACTTCGCAACCTGGACACAAATTATTGCTCTCACACCGAATGGAATCGCGGGTCCAACCGGTGTTTCGCAGACTGTTCGCCGGCGATCTCTCGCCGTCATCCTCAAGCCAAAGGCACTCAGGGATTCTCAGTGAATACACGCCCGCAATGAATATGCGTGACATTCACCCAAGATGATCGCTGCCGTACGAGTGCACGGTCATTGATGGAAAATCTGTCGATTTGCACCGGATAGAAAAGATATCGTAAGTAGCCAAAATATCGGCGAGCAACGATTTTCTGCGATAAGCTGCTTGAATGCTCAGCCGAATTTGCGATGGCAGCTACATTCACCACGATCAGCACGCTCGGCACAGTCGAAAAACACGTCTGTATCGGTGGGATTAGCAAAACAGGGCATTCCTGCAGGCGTGGGTCGATGGGCGATGGCGTGGGTTGCACCAGGATTCGGATCCGCGCGGTCCAAAAATAGTGAGCAACGGAACTCGAGCGACGAAATTACGATTGCGGTATTTTCAGGTGGTGAGACTGCAAGTCCGTTGTGACCAAGGGGCCACGAGCGAACAGAAACAATTCCAATTGAAATTGGCCTGCTCCCCAAAATCCGCTCCATATGTTATGAGAGTCTCAACCGCCCGTTG
>CALFYU010000357.1 GCA_937952455.1 uncultured Planctomycetaceae bacterium | reverse complement strand
GGGAGCGGCGACATAGCGCCACCTTGGGTTAACATTTACGATAAACCGATTGCGACCGTGAAACAACCGATAATTTCCCGGCCGAGAGGGAATTATCGGGTGGCTTTTGCGCCGGGCGGAATGACGGCGAAAATCCGCGTCGGGCCGCCGCTGCCGGTTTCTATTTTGATCGGAGCGATGACCAGATAAAAGCCGCGGGGCGGTAATTTCTCGATATGAGCGACGTTTTCCAGTCCGTATTTCCCGGCGCCGTTGACGATGTGGTGCACGGGGAAATCCTTCGACGCGCCGTGATCGATGCTCAACGTATCGATGCCGATGCCGTTGACCTTGCGCTGCTCGACCAAAAACTTGGCGGCTTCGGCGGAGTATCCGGGGAAATGCAGGCCGCCGCGAACGTCCTGATTTTTGTACCGGGCAAAGTTCGTCCAGAATCGCCCCCAACCGGTATTGGCCAAGACGACCGCGCGTTCGGGGATTTTACCGTGTTCCTTCTCCCAATGGATGATGTCGTCACGGGAGATCAAGTAGTCGGAGTCGACCTCGGCTTGCGGGGCAACATCGATCACCACCGCCGGCACGAATAGTTGTTGGGGAGGGATCTGATCGACCGAGGGCTGATTCGGCTCGAAGTGATTGGGCGCGTCAATATGCGTGCCGAGATGTTCGGGCGTGGTAAACGCCTTGGAGAGCACGCCGTCGTCTTTCAGCGTGGCGATCGTCTTCAGCGAGAACGGAATATAGTTCTCCGCCGGCCAATATGGGCTTTCGGCGTTGAGCGGATAGGTCAAATCCAAGATCTCCACTTCGCCGACAAACAGGCTTTCCAGCGTCTGCGGGGCGGACGGAGAATTTTTCGGTTGTTCCTTGGCCGGAGATTGGCCCGCCAGCCAAAAGCCCATTGCCGAAACTGTGACGACGGAAACGATGGAAACAACACGGCGCATAGCGTCTCTCCTGGAACAACCGGGCAATTGCGAACGTCGGGCAGACCGGCGGCGAAGGTTCAACCGGCGGTCCGCGACCATTGTAGCGTTTGCGGTGCAATTTGTGGTGCCGGTTTTGGCGGCGCCGCCGAGTTCATCAGCCATGGTGCACAGCCGGAATGCCAGATCGATTCCAGCAGTTGTTTTTCGCGGAGCGTGTCCATCGGCTGCCAGAAGCCATCGTGGCGGAACGCCGCCAGTTGTCCATCGGCGGCAATTTGCTCCAGCGTGTGCGCTTCAAGTTTCGTCTCGTCACCGGCGATGTAGTTAAAGACTCCCGGCTCGAACACAAAGAAGCCGCCGTTGATCCAACCGTCGCCGGTTTGCGGTTTTTCGGCAAACGTTGCCACCCGGTCGCCGTCCAATTCCAAATGGCCGAATCGTGCCGGCGGGCGGACGGCGGTCACGGTGGCCAAGCGGCCTTGTTGTCGATGAAACCGGAGCAGGGCGGTGACATCGACGTCGCTGAGGCCGTCGCCGTAGGTGACCATGAAGGTTTCGTCGCTGAGGTACCGCCGCAAGCGGGCCAGCCGTCCGCCGGTCATCGTATCGGTCCCGGTGTCAATCACGCCGACTTCCCAATCGGGGGGCGACGTCCGCACCAGGCGATGCGTGCCGTCGCTGAGGTTGACGAACAGATCGTTTTCGCGGACGTCGAAGTGATAGAAGTAGTCTTTGATCACGGCGGACTTGTAGCCGGCGGCAATCAAGAATTCGCGATGGCCGAAACCGGCATAAAAATGCAACAGGTGCCACAGCAGCGGATGCCCGCCGATTTCCACCATCGGTTTGGGAACGCGGACGGTCTCCTCGGCCAATCGCGTCCCAAAGCCACCCGCTAAAATGACCACCTGCATCCTGCGTCCTCGCTGGGCATCTCCCACCGGTTTCAAAAGGCCCCGTTGAGTGGCACACGCACTTGCTTTGCCGTAACTTGAACAGACGCAACCGTCTTTTGAAACCGGCATTCGCGTATTTTGGAGCGTGTTTCTAGGGGAATTGAGATAATCGGTCAACTGCAATTCCACGGCGAAACGTGTTACACTGTCTGCAAGAACGGACCATCTCAAAAGACCATTTCTACTAAAACCAGTTTCAAATCCCGGTTGCGCCTGTTCGCGAATCTGTCAGGCAAATTTGCACGCGACGCGTCAGAGGGTTTTGAAACCAGTTGTAAGGGACAAGTTATGTGTCGTGGATTGCGGTCAATGCTTGTGCGGGCAGGTTTGGTGATCGCCGGATGGGCGCTCTGGACGTCGTCAGTCGCCTATGCGGATTCTTACGTCTATCTTTCGGTCGGCGGCGAAAAGCGGATCGCCATCTATCAGGTGAACGAAGAGACCGGCGAATTGACGCATCAAGCTGACGTCGAGGTGTCCGGAGCACCCGGAGCGATGGACGTCGATCCACACCGGCGGTATTTGTTCGTGAGCTTGCGGTCCTCCGAAGAACTGGCGAGTTTTCGCATCGATCCCGAGAACGGCAACTTGACATTGATAAATGCCACGCCCGTCGGTGAAAACGCCGCCTACGTGAAAGTCGATCACACCGGCGAGTATCTCCTTTCCGCCTATTACGGCGCCGGCAAAGTCGCCGTGCACAAGATCGGCGACGACGGGTCGTTGGGAGCGGAACCTTTGCAATGGGTCGATACCGCGCACAAGGCACACTGCATTGTCCCCGATCCGACCAACCGTTTCGTGTTTGTGCCGCACACCGGGCCGAACAAGATTTTCCAATTCGCCTTCAATGCCCGCAAAGGCCGATTGTTCCCCAATTCGGTGCCGACGGTCGACACTCCCGCCGCTGATGAACCGCGGCACATCGCTTTTCATCCGCGCTCGGATTTTGCCTACGTCGACAACGAAAAGGGGAACAGCGTGACCGCCTATCGTTTTGATCCGGGCATGGGAACGCTCAATGCCATTCAAACGATTTCGACGCTCCCCGACGGGTTCACCGAGACCAGCCATTGTGCCGACATTGAAGTCGCCCCGTCGGGAAAATTCGTGTACGCCTCAAATCGCGGGCACGACAGCATTGCGCGGTTTGCTATCGATCCCGCCACCGGCATGTTGGAATCGATCGGCCAGACGCCGACGGAAAAGACACGCCGTTCATTCAACATTCATCCGTCGGGCCGCTTTATGTATGCCGGAGGGCAGGGGAACGGCAAGCTGGCGGCGTTTCGTATCGATGAACAGAGCGGCAAGCTGACGCGCTTCGCGACGTACGAAGTCGGTCCCGACATCGGCTGGGTGCAGGTGGTGCCCTTGCCCAAGAAAAAGGTGAGCGAATTCACGCCGAATTACGACGAATCGCAAGTCCCGGAATTCACTCTTCCCGATCCGTTGGTCACCGCCGACGGCGAGCAGGTGGCCGACGCGAAAACCTGGTTCGAAAAACGGCGGCCGGAGATTTTGGAGCTATTCCGTACCCACGTCTACGGCCGCGCGCCGGGACCGCCGTCGGAGATGACGTTTCACATCGATAACGTCGACGACCAGGCGATGGAGGGTAAGGCGACCCGCAAGGAGATCGTCGTACGATTCTCCAAAGACGAAAACGGGCCGAGCATGCGGATATTGCTTTATGTCCCCAACGACCGCAAAGGCCCGGCCCCCACGTTCTTGGGCCTGAACTTCTACGGAAACCACTCGATACAAAAAGACCCCAAGATCACGCTCTCCGCTACCTGGATGCGCCCCAACAAATCGAAGGGGATCGTCGACAACCGCGCCACCGAGGAGAGCCGCGGCACGAGTTCCGACCGTTGGTCGGTGGACAAGGTCATTTCCCGCGGCTACGGAATCGCCACGATCTATAACGGCGACATCGACCCCGATACGGATGACGGATTTCAAAACGGCGTGCATCCGCTGTTTTATAAGCCGGGACAGAAAGTTCCTGCCGACGATGAGTGGGGTACAATCGCCGCCTGGGCGTGGGGGTTGAGTCGGGCGCTCGATTACTTTGAGACTGACGACGACGTGGACCACAAACGCGTGGCCGTGATGGGGCACTCGCGGCTGGGCAAAACGGCGCTTTGGGCCGGCGCGGAGGACCCCCGGTTTGCGCTGGTGATCTCCAACGACTCTGGCTGTGGCGGCGCAGCCTTGAGCCGGCGGCGGTTCGGCGAAACGGTCTGGAGGATCAACACGGCATTTCCGCATTGGTTCTGCCGCAACTTTAAGGAATACAACGACAACGAAGACGCGCTCCCCGTCGATCAGCACGAATTGGTGGCATTGATCGCGCCGCGACCGGTCTATATCGCCAGCGCCGAGGAAGACCGCTGGGCCGATCCACGGGGAGAGTTCCTCTCGGCCAAGTTCGCCAGTCCAGTCTATGAACTTCTGGGAGCCGAAGGCTTAGGCGCCTCCGAAATGCCCGGCATCAACGAGCCGATCGGACACACCATCGGTTATCACATCCGCAGCGGCAAACATGACGTGACCGATTACGACTGGGAGCAATACGTCCGGTTCGCCGACAAGCATCTGCGACAGAAGTCGGAATGAGCAAACGCGTGAGGCGCATGTTGTGCGCGGGTCTCCCCAAGAAGGTTTGAGGCTTGAGACCACAGGCTTGAGGCCGGCGATGAGCAACAAACTCGTCACCACCATTTTTCTGCCTACTGCCCTCTGCCTACCGCCTACTTCTTCCGGCCACTGACCACTCAAATCATACCGCCTGCGAATGCGCTACCACACCGGCGAATATCCCAATTGACGGCGCAAAAGACCGATTTGCCCGGCGTGCAGCATTTCGTGTTGGCCGCACCAGATCAGGGCATCCAGCTTCGTTTTGGCGATCGGATGCGGCTCTTGGATCGGTTTGTCCAATTCATCCACCGGCAGTTCTCGCACCAAATTGAGCGCCGCCACATGCACGCGGTCCAATGTGGCGCGAATTTCATCTGGTCCCGGATAATCGCCTGGATCGTTCGACGGGACCGACGACTTGCCGAACAGCGAGAGAAAATCGTTGGATATCAGTTGCTCGTCCCCTGGCCGGCTGCCTCGGATTCGCACCAGCACCAGCCGATACTCCGCCATCGCCAAATGCCCCACCTGCCAGCCGATGTGCGTCACAGGCGGCCCGGGCATCTGATACCAATCGACGGTGTCGATCGTATCCAACAGGTCCAATGTATAGTTGCGCGCGAACAGCAGCTGGTCCACGGCATACTTCAAGCGAATCATCGACGACGCTCTCCCCCTAGTACTACAGCGCTAGGTTGATATTGGTAAATCTCGCAAAATCTGCAAGTCTATGAC
>CALFYU010000356.1 GCA_937952455.1 uncultured Planctomycetaceae bacterium | reverse complement strand
AGCCATCTGTGCCACCGACTCATCGAGCGGGGGCACACGGTGATTTGCGTGGACAATTTCTTCACAGGATCCAAGCGCAACGTCGCGCATTTGTTGGATCACCCGCAATTTGAATTGATCCGCCACGACATCGTGCATCCGCTGTACGTGGAGTGCGATCAGATTTTCAATCTCGCCTGTCCTGCGTCGCCCCCGGCCTATCAGTACAATCCAATCAAGACGATCAAGACCTCGGCCGTGGGGATGGTGAACGTCTTGGGTTTGGCCAAGCGCTGCCGGGCCCGCGTGATGCAGGCCTCGACCTCGGAGGTCTACGGCGATCCGCAAGTCCATCCGCAAACCGAGGACTACTGGGGGCACGTCAACCCCATCGGACCCCGCAGCTGTTACGACGAAGGCAAACGAGTGGCCGAGTCGCTGTGCGTGAACTACCACCGCGAAAACAACGTCGACGTACGGATCGTGCGGATCTTTAACACCTACGGTCCGCGCATGGATCCCGACGACGGCCGCGTGATTTCCAATTTTATCAATCAAGCGATCCGCGATGAGCCGATTACGATCTATGGCGACGGCAGCCATTCGCGGTCGTTCTGTTACGTCGACGATCTGATTGAAGGGTTCCTGCGAATGATGGAGCAGACCGAAACGGTCGGCCCGGTGAATATCGGCAATCCCAACGAAACCACGCTGCTGGAATTGGCAAATACGATTTTGAAAATCACCGGTTCCAAGTCCGAGATCACGCATCACCCGCTGCCCCAAGACGATCCCAAACAGCGCTGCCCGGATATCACCCGCGCGAAGAAATATCTGAATTGGTCCCCGCAGGTCGATTTGCGGCAAGGTCTTGAGAAGACGATTGAGTATTACCGCGGCCTGATCGATGGATAATCGTATCCACGGTTTCGTCACAAGAAGAAGCAGGGAGGCAGTTTCATCAACGATCAACGCGAAGTCATGCTCGTTACGGGAGCCACCGGTTTTGTCGGCAGCCATGTGGTCGAGCGCGCTCAGTCGGAAGGCTACGTGGTCCGGACGCTCGTCCGCGGATCCAGCAATACGCAGTTGCTGGATGAATGGGGCGTGGAGAAGGTCGTCGGCGATTTCTTCGACCATGAGGCCCTCAAACAGGCGGTCGCGGGTGTGAGCGTGATCGTGCACTGCGCCGCCAAGGTGGGTGACTGGGGGCCGATCGACGATTACCGGGCGGTGAACGTTCGCGGACTCGAACATCTGCTGCTGGAAGCGGAGGCGGCCGGCTGTTTGAAGCGGTTTATCCAGGTCAGTTCGCTGGGCGTGTATGAGGGGCGCGACCACTACGGGACCGATGAAAGCGAGCCGGCCACGCTGACCGGCATGGACGGTTATACGCTTACCAAAGCCGAAGCGGAACGATTGGTGCTGGAGCACGTCCGCGATAAGGGGCTGCCGGCGACGGTCGTGCGGCCGGGGTTTATCTACGGCCCCCGGGACCAGACGGTGCTGCCGCGCTTGCTGGAGCGGCTCAAGGTCGGCCAGGTGAAGTTTTTCGGCTCGGGCGAACAGCTGCTGAATAACACGTACGTGGGGAATCTGGTCGACGCGATTTTTCTCTGCCTGCAGAAACCGGAGACGATCGGCGAGATTTACAACATCACCGACGGCGAGTTGGTCAGCAAAAAAAAGTACATCTCGTCGGTCGCCGAATTGGCCGGCTATCCGGTACCGACCGGTTCCGTGCCGCTGGGAGTTGCCCGGTTTTTGACGAAGGCATCCGAACGAGTCTATCGGCTGTTGGGCAAAAAAGAAGCGCCGCTATTGTCCAATGCGCGGTTTAAGTTCCTGGGGCTGAACCTCGACTTTTCGATCGAAAAAGCCCGCCGCGAACTGGGATATGACCCGCGGGTGACGTTCGACGAAGGGGTGCGGCGGATGATGGATTGGTACAAGGGCCAAGGGGCGGCGTCGACCTAGCGCCGTATTCATTGCACGATAGTATGACTACGAGATGCATTTTATTAGCCAGTGTGATCCGGGAGCTTCACCCGCCTATTTTGTAAACATGCCTTGGGCGGGCGCTTCGTTTTAGAAAGCACGGACCATGTCGGCTACTCGCCAAATTGTCAGCTGGTCCCTGGAGCGTTCGTGCGTCTTTCGAACTGCGGACGATTGGTTTTTGCCGGACAGTACGGCCGATGAGCTATCAGATTTAAGGCAAATTGTTCTCGCGGACCGTGAGCAACGGATATACGACGGCGTTCTAGTTTTGAATACAAAAAAACTTTTCGCTGAAGACGGGAATGAGTGCCGAATTCCTGAATATGGACGACGCGTTTCGGAGATGAACACGAGCAGCGGTAGTTGGAAAGACGCACGAGAGATTTGTAGTCGTTGTGAGGCAAATGTTCGCGACGAGAAGGCGGACGAGGTAGCCGGTTGCCATGGCTACATTTATATCAATCCCGAGTTGCGGCAGCTGGACAAACAACTCCGTGAGATTGCTGAACGTCAAGGTCTGGTGGAACGAATCCATAAGTCGTTTGTGGTAACCTCTCCGTTGTGGTACGGATTCTGGATCGAATCGCCATTGTCCAACAGCCAATGCCAACTTTTGCGTGAGTTATTTAAAACATTTCACAAGGCTGCGGGACCCTTTACGCAGGAGGCTGCCGGCTTCTTACGCGCCCTCACCGTATCGATCGATCATGAAATACCGCTGCATGTTTCTTTGGCCCCGCCGGGCCATATCGATTTAGGATGGCGTACGGTGTTTTGGCACTGTCCACGCTGTAAGGCTGGCGCTCGGAATTATTCAGATGAAGTGGTAGATTTAGACCAACTTCAAAATTGCGACGTATGCAATTTCGGCTTCGTTCCCTCCCACAACAGCAGTAGAAGTCGGTGGGACTGGCCGTTTCAACATTGGTCTCTGGAGCAAATGATGGGGCGGCAGGAGTATTTGGAATTCGTGCGCAGTTACTTGATCCAGCACGGCCATACGGAGGAGGAGGCTGAATGCTTCCTCCTCCAGTTATGACAAATTCTGCGACGATTGTGGCAGGACAGAACAGCTACTGCCGGACGTCGTAGCAGAGCAGCACGTCCATGTCCCGCAGATACAGTTTGCCGTCGGCGATCACCGGGTGGGGCCAGGCGTTGTAGTCGCTGCGTTCGGGTTGCTCGAAGCGGCCGGTTTCGACGTACTTTTCCGGGTTGGCCTCGATCAGCGCCACGCTCCCTTGCTCGCCCCGCAAATATAGGTGCCCGTCGGCGTACACGATCGCTCCCTTGCCGACGGAACGTTCCTCCCATTTCACGTCGCCGGTTACCAGGTCCAGGCAGGTCCAGACGCTGTTGTTGGCGCCGTAGATGTGCCCGTCGACAAGTACCATGCCGCCGTGATGGTTTTTCATCATCGGCGTGTGGTACATGAACTCCGACTCGACGTCGTCCCCTTCGGCGCTGAGCTTAACCAGCGCGCCGCCCGTACCGTAACCCGACGCTGAAAAAACGTAATCGCCGGATACCAGCGGCGTGGAACAGTTGGCGGTGGGGTTGGCGGCCGCATTGTTCCGCCACAGATATTTCCCGTCCTCGGCGCGGATGCCGACGGTGCCCCCGCTGGTGAATTGCACATATTGCCGAACGCCGCCGCTGGTGCTGATTACGGCCGAAGCATATCCCGCCTGGTCGTCGCCTTTCACCGTCGACGTCCAGATTTCTTCGCCGGTTCGTTTGTCGAGGGCGACGATGGTCGCTTTCTTGCCGCCGGGCGTGCAGATGAGTCGATCCCCGTCGATGAGCACCGATTCGCTGATCCCCCATTTGATGTTGCGGGCGTCATAGTCGTCGAGGATGTTTCGCTGCCAGACGATGTCGTGCGTCTGGCGGTCGATGCAGGCCAAATTGCCGCGGCCGCCTAAGACGTAGACGAACTGCCCATCGATTGTGGGGGTGCCGCGGGGCCCGTTGCCGCGGCCTTGCTCGTACGCTTCTCCGAAGGGAGTTCGCCACAGGACTTCGCCCGACTTTTCATCGACGGCCACAAGTTGTTCCTGTCCGTCGTAGTTGCCGAGTGTAAAGACGGTGCCGTCGCTGACGGATACGGTGGAAAATCCCTCGCCGACGCCGCGGGCGGTCCACAGCAACTTCGGTCCCCCTTCGGGCCAGGAGGTGAGCAGTCCGGTCTCGGGCGACCGGTTGGCGCGGTCGGGGCCGCGAAATTGCGACCACTGATCTGCGGCAAACGCCGCCGTCAAACAGCACAGACTCAACACGCCGGCCGTCACAATCCGTCTCATTCGTCCTTCTCCCAGGCTCGATGCCGATGTTCGCTCGCCAATTCTCAGGGGCGCCTCGGGGACTTCCGGCGCGCATTCAAAAACGTCCCCGGCATTCTAACGCATCCGCCCCGGCCCCTCAATTTCGCCGGTCGGCGCGTGCTTGTCATTTCGCGGAGATTCCTAAAGCCTGTTTCCTCAAGCCTCAGCCCTTTTCTGATATACTCGCCGGCGCCATGTCCAGTTCCTCACGTCAAACCCGCACCGGATTGTTGTTCGTCGCTCCCTGGTTGGCGGGGTTTGTGATGCTGACGGTCTATCCGTTTGCGCAGTCGCTGTATTGGAGTTTCTGCCGGTATGACTTGCTCAGCGAGCCGCGGTGGGTCGGCGGCGCGAATTATCGGCGACTGGCGGCGGAGATCGGCCGAGGAGACGAGTTCGGACAGGCGCTGTGGAACACGGCCTATTATGCTCTCTTGGCGGTTCCCGGGAGCGTGCTGCCGGGGGTGGGGTTGGCAGTGGCCCTCAATTTGCGAGTGGCGGGGCAGGCGGGCTATCGCACGCTATTTTTCATCCCCTCGATCGTGCCCACGGTGGCGACGTCGATTCTGTGGATGTGGCTGCTCAACCCCACGCGGGGGCTGGTCAACCGGCTCTTGGAACCGACGGGGTTGGCTCCCACGTGGCTGAATAGCTCCGCCGAGGCGCTGAATCCCGCCGAATGGTGGAACGGGACGGCGGGGTTGGGATCGAAGGACGCGCTGGTGCTGATGACGCTGTGGGGGGTGGGGAACTTTCTGATCATCTATGTGGCGGCGCGGGGAAATATAGCGCGCGAGCTGTACGAGGCGGCGCAATTGGACGGGGCAGGGCGGCTGCGGCAATTCACGGCGGTGACGCTGCCGCACCTGACGCCGGTGATCTTTTTTAATGTGGTGATGGGGCTGGTAGCGGCCGTTCACTATTTACCACAGCCGTACGTAGTCAGCGTCGGCCGCGGCGGG
>CALFYU010000355.1 GCA_937952455.1 uncultured Planctomycetaceae bacterium | reverse complement strand
CGAGGTCCCCAGCGGAATGGGATCCGGATTCGTGTGGAGCGATGATGGCTACATCGTCACCAATAACCACGTGATCAACCAGGCCAAAGGGGTCAAAGTGACACTGGCCGACGGTACCGTGTTAAAGGCGCGGCTCGTCGGCAAGGCGCCCGACCAAGATCTCGCCGTGGTCAAAGTCGATGCACCCGCAGGGACGCTGGTGCCGATTACCGTCGGCACGTCCAGCGACCTCAAAGTCGGGCAAAAGGTCTTCGCCATCGGAAACCCATTCGGCTTGGACCACACGCTCACGACCGGGACCATCAGCGGACTGGGACGGTCATTCCGCACGGCCAATCGGCGGTTGATTTCTGACGTAATTCAAACGGACGCCGCCATCAACCCCGGAAGTTCCGGCGGTCCGCTGTTGGATAGTTCCGGACGCATGATCGGCGTGACCACGGCCATTCTCAGTCCCACCAGCGCGTCCGCCGGTATCGGGTTCTCCGTGCCGGTGGATATGGTCAATCGCATCGTGCCGGAGTTGATCAAGTATGGGAAAGTCGAACGTCCCGGATTGGGCATTCGCCCCGTGGCGGACAAAATCACGCGACGTTTGGATCGCGAAGGGATCTTGGTGGGGCTCGAAGCGGACAATAGCCTCGAAACTCGCACGGGGATCCGTCCCACCTATTTGGACGCCCGCACGGGCAACGTCGTGGTGGGGGATTTGATCGTGGGGATGGACGGAGAGCGGCTGCGAACGACGCAGGACCTCTCCGACGCCCTCTCGAAGAAGAAAGTCGGAGATGTGGTCACCCTGACCTTGGAACGTGACGGAGAACAGGTGAACAAGGAAATCACACTCCAGGCCATCCAGTAGCGCGGCGCTCGCCGAATAGCAATTGGCAACGCCGGGCTCCTATCGGCGGCGGCCGCCCCCTGCTGCGAAGCCGTTGACTTATCCACCGTGATGGGTACGATAGGCGTTTGAAGACGATTTTCGTTGATGTCGCGCGGGTTCCCGCACAATGCATGCGCTTGCATCGGGAAAAGCCCCAGAAAACGCCGTCGCATGGCCGTGCCGCCGGCACGGGAACCGACTTCGTGTATGTCTGATGAGATCGCAATTCAGCAAGGATCCGCGAGCGTACAACGTACCAAGCCGCAGGCAAAACTATGGCCGATCCTCAAAGCCCCGAAATCGAAGTGCAAAACGGCGTCACCGTGGTCCAGTTAGGCCCGGACTACGATAGTTTGGGAGATCATCTGCTCGACGAACTGAACGACGTGCTGCTCAAATGTGCTCAGACGGCCGATCCGCCAAAAATCGTGATCGATCTCTCGCATACCGCTTTCTTCGGGTCTTCGTTCCTGGAAGTCCTTCTTCAAATGTGGAAGGTCCTCTCCGAGCGGGAAGGGAACGCCTTCGCCCTGAGTGGGCTGAATGAAAACTGCGCGGAAGTGCTGCACGTCACGCAGTTGGACAGCCTGTGGCAGATCTTCGACACGAAAAAGGCCGCCGTCGAAGCCCTCGCATGAGCGCCGTACGGCCGCATTGGTTTGTGGGTTCCGGTCCCGGGCCATGGGTTGCTTCAATTGCCGTTGTAAAAACGGCAAACTTCATCGCTGCGGCATTGGCTCAGGTAGGACAACATCCTCCCGCGCGTCGACCAATCTCGGCCTTGTTGCCTGAATGGATCTAGCAACAATGGCGGCAACGAGGAATTGTCCGCCAGCCGCGAATGCTTCACCACTGGGACCGGAAAAACTAGCGGGGCGGCAGGATTCCGCGGCCGTTGAAGTCATCGGTATCGGTGGTGACGTCGCCGACTTCTGTTAGATCTAAGCAGATTTCGTCGTCGTTGATGTCGACGACTATTAGGACTTGGTCGCCGATCTGGACGGCATCGCCGATCGACAACTCCAGAGAGACCTCTTGCACTGCGATCCTCCTTGCATCGCAACTTCGCCGCAAAACCACCTCACAAGGTTGTCTCCGCGTTCACCAAAGCCACTGGCAACTTTCGGGCCGCGTTCAAAACCGGGTTGCGTCTAATTCGGGGATCGGCATACAAATGCCTGCGCAACGCCGAAGGAATACTTTGAAACAACCAGCCATGAATTCATCGTCGCGTACCGTGACTTAACACAACATTCATCGTGAGGTGATGTGGTCGTGAAAATCAACATGGCCGAACTATAGCAATTCAACCAAGCGTCCGCAAACCGATCCTCCCCGATTCTAGGCGATGTCGTATTAAAGACCTTTTTGTCGGATGCCCGTTCGGCCGACGTTTCGAACTTGATTTGCGGCGCCTTAGGTAAAACCCTCTCTTCGATCAGTTGCCGCGACCGAAAATTGCGCGGGCACCTTCATCCGGCGGACATCTGTCCAGCGGTCTGCAAATGGGACGGGTTGACCGGTCAACCGACGATCGTTTTCAACCCGAAATGATCGAACTCTTCGATGCGTCGCTGCAACTCGCCAATGACTGCGGAAAGTTGAGCTGGATCCTCCAATGGCATTCCGTTTTCGCACGTGACGTAAAACACGTCGACCACCAACCCGCCGTAAGTTGAAATCTTGGCCAGTTGCACCGAGAGCCCTAAATCGAACAGGGCGTCGGTGATGGCGTACAGCAACCCCAAGCGGTTGCGGGCAAAGACATCGATGATCGTGCACGTGTCGGACGAATTATTGTCGAACACCACCCGCGGTGGCCGTGCAGGACGAACCAGATTGCGGTCGGCGTTTGGGCGACGGCGCTGAAACAGTGACTTGACGGTCCGTTCACCCACCAGCACCTCGCGGATAATTCGTTTGACCTCGTTCAATTTGTCGTTGGGGGCAATTCCGGTGTGTTCCGGATCGACGACGCGAAACTTGTCGACGATGATCCCTGCCGAGGTCGTGCAGATTTCGGCGGAAACAATTTCCAGCCCCATCGCCGCCATGACGCCCGCCATTTTCGAAAAACAGCCGCGGGCCAAGGAATCATGCGCCACGATCCGATAAAGCACGGTGTCGGTGGTTGTATCCGCGGTCCAATCGACGAGTGAATCGACCGGCTGCAGAGAGGCCATCCGCCGCAGGTCGTCGACCACCTGCTCTACGTTATTTGAACTCAGGTAGTGATCCGGCAACGTGGCCAACGTTTCCGTGACCCAGCGATCCCCCGGCAACGTCGCCGACAACACCGCCGAGGAGTTGATGTATTGCCGCACGCGTTGGCGCAATTGATTCAATCGCTCGTGAAACTCGACGTCATGCCGCACTCCACTCAACAGCAACATGGACCGCTCATATAATTCGGCCAGCAATCCCCCCTTCCACTCGTTCCACGTCGTCGGCCCCACCGCGTTGATGTCGGCGGCGGTCAGGACATACAGCATCCGCAGCATGTCCAAACTTCCCACTTCCCGGGTGAACGGCAAAATCACATTGATATCGTTGATGTTCCGGCGAAACGCCAGGTGCGACATCATCAGATGCTTCTCGACCAAGAACACCAGACGGTCGCCGTGCGACTCTTTCAAATGCAATCGCTCCGCGACGGCCGCAGCGATCTGGCCGCCGACGATGCAGTGATCCTCTTCGTATCCCTTGCCCAAATCGTGCAACAGCATGGCCAGGTGCAGTAGATATTTGCGTTTGACGTCTCCGTAGACCTGGCCCAATAAACTCGGCTCGTTGTGAAACGTCTCCGCCGCTCCCACCGTTCTCAGCGAATGTTCGTCGACTGTGTACTTGTGGTATTCGTTGAACTCCAATAACCCGCGCGCGCGGGACATCTCCGGGATGATCGCTTCCAACACGCCCGCTTTATACATCTTGCGCAGCGTCGTTTCGATCGCCCCGATGCAGTTGAAGATCGAGAGGAACTCTTCCGCCGTTTCGGGGGGGATCTCGTCCAGTTCGGCCGGGTTGCTTTGGGCAATGTCGCGCAACAAATACGGTGAGGGCTCCACGCCCGTGCGCGCCGACAGCGCGAACAAGCTGACCTGAAGTTTCAAGTCGTTACATAAGCGGGCATGGTGCTCGGTCTGCACGTCGATTCGGTCGCCGCTGAAAACGAACACGTCCTCGGTGCGGGCCGGCAGAATGCGATCCGCGATTCGCGCGCTAATCGCCCGCGGACGCTCCATTGACGTCAATCGCTCCGTGAGGTCGTCGATCGCCGACGCGTAGCGGAAGTAATCCCGCATGAAACATTCCACCGGTTGCAGTCCCGGCCGGGCCTGATATCCCATTTCATCCGCAAGCCGCAACTGTTCTTCACGGGAGACGACGTCTTGCGGGCCTTGGGCATGAAAGTGCAGGTCGCAGCGGATGCGTGTCAGAAAGTCGCGGGCTTCGACCAGCAACCGCACGTCGTCTTCGGCCAGGGCCCACACTTTGTGCAGCTCGTCAATTTCGGAAATCTGGTAGCGGGCAAATCCAATCCAGCGCATCAAGTGCAAATCGCGCAGCCCGCCGGGCGAGCGTTTGATGTTGGGCTGCACTTGACTGACCGAACCGCCGAATTTTTTGCGCTCGACGGCCCGCGTGGCAATGCACTGTTCGGTAAACGATTGCAGATTGCGGTCGACGACCTTACGGCGGAACAACTGTCGGAAATCGTTGAGCAACTGCGCATCGCCGCACAACAGCCGGGCCTCAATCGCCGATGTCGCAAACGTGATGTCGCTGCGGCCCAGCCGGACGGCGTCGCGCATGTTCTGCACGGTATGACCCAACTTGATGCCCGCGTCCCAACAATGACGCACCACGCTCCCCAGCGCATCGGTGAGCATGGTGTCGATTGTGCCGCGATACAGAAACATCAAATCGACGTCGGAGAACGGCGCCAACTCTCCCCGCCCGAAGCCCCCCATCTTCACGACCGAGGTGTTTTGTTCCACCTGCCGGCGATCGACCGAATTCAGGCCATCAAGCATGCCGCGGAAGAACTCGACGATAATCGTCTCGGTTTCCGCGGCCAACTCGTTCACAACTTGCCAGGCGGGAACATTCGCTGCATGTGCTTGCTGCGCACGCTGGCGAATGGCGGCGACCTTTGCTTTGGATTCACTCAGGCGGGCCGCTGCCTGTGTGCTGAAACCACGTTCCATAATTGCTCGGATTCCGACCAGACCTGCGTCTGCAGTCCCCACTTTTCACATCGGACACACATCAGCCCGATCGTTCTCGCGGCGTATGGCTGAATGGCTCAAATCGCCTCTTCGCCGGTTTCCCCCGTCCGAATGCGGATGGTTTCGGCGAGATCGGTGACGAAGATCTTGCCGTCTCCGATTTGCCCCGTACGAGCGACGTTCATGATCGTATCGATCGCCAACTGGCACGTGTCGTCCGGCACGACCACTTCCACCTTGGCCTTTGGCAAGAAGTCCACCGTATATTCGGCGCCGCGATACATCTCCTTGTGGCCCCGCTGGCGTCCGAACCCTCGGACTTCCGAAACGGTCATGCCTTGAATTCCGACTTCATTGAGCGCGTTCTTGACGTCTTCCAATTTGTAATGGCGGATGACCGCCTCGAGTTTCTTCATGATGTGTTCCTCTTCGCTCCGGCGGAGTATTTCGTATGTTTCACAAGTGAACTGTGCAATTATACGTTGCACCCCGCCGGGAGCATAGGCGAATGAAAAACATAAACCCGTACCAGGCTCCCACAGCCCCCGGCTCCGCCGGGGGGATAGCGGGCTTCCTAAAAACGACTAATACGACCTACAGGAAAATATACCCCTCCTCGCCGTGCTGCGTGATATCGAGGCCGCGAATCTCCTCTTCGTCCGTGACCCGCAGGCCAATCGTGACATCCAAAATCTTGATCAGAATAAACGTGCCGACCAACGCCATCGCTGCCGAGGCGACGACACCGATGACTTGATTGCGAAACAAGGTGACATTGCCATCCAGGAGTCCTCCCTCCGCGATTCCTGAGACCGCTGTCGTACAAAACACGCCGGTCAGCAAGGCTCCCAGGGTTCCCCCCACGCCATGTACGCCGAACGCGTCCAGTGAGTCGTCGTAGCCGAATTTTGACTTGATCGTCGAACAGGCAAAATAACACAGGAATCCTGCGCACAGGCCCAAAATGATCCCGTGCAGCGGATTGACCGCCCCGCAAGCGGGGGTAATGCAGACCAATCCCGCCACCGCACCGGAACAGGCACCCAGCATCGACGGTTTCCCGCGAAACACCCATTCCGCCCCGGCCCACGCGACCACGCCGGCGGCGGCTGCCAGATGTGTTGCCACAAACGCATTGGCCGCCGCTTCATTGGCGCCCAGCGCGCTTCCCGCGTTGAATCCGAACCAGCCGACCCACAACAAGGCGGCGCCGATGCACGTGTACGTCAAATTGTGCGGCGGCATGGGTGTATCGCCATAGCCAATCCGCTTGCCCAACACGATCGAAATCAATAGCGCCGAGACGCCGGAGCTAATGTGCACCACTGTCCCGCCAGCGAAGTCTAACGCCGCAAAGTCCCCTTCCAACAGCCAGCCGCCGGGACCCCACACCCAGTGTGCGATCGGACAGTAGATGAGCGTCCCCCATAACACCGAGAACAGGACCATCGCGCTGAACTTCATCCGCTCAGCATAAGCCCCCGCGATCAGTGCCGGCGTAATGATGAAGAACATCAACTGAAACACCATGTGAATGGATTTAGGGATGCTCCCTTCCATGGGAACTGTCGCAGTGTCCCCCTCCATATGGGGCATCACCCCGTTGAGAAAGAGATAGTCAGCTCCGCCGATGAATTTCCCCAATCCGGGTGCATCTTCGCCGAACGCGAGGCTATAACCCCACAGCGCCCAGACGATGGACATGATTCCCATCAGGAAAAAGCACTGCATCATCACGCCGAGAATATTCTTCTTGCGTACCAGTCCGCCGTAGAAAAGGGCCAGTCCCGGTGCCGACATCATGAGCACAAGTGCTGAAGAAACGAGCATCCACGCCGTGTCGGCCGCACTGAATTCGCTTTGCGTTGTTGACGCAATCTCCTCCGGTTGCTTGAGATCCTCGACAGGTTCCTCCGCTCCGGCGATGTTGGCTGTCACCAAAAATAACACCGCCGACAGACAGGCAATTCTTCTCATCCACAGCATGCTCTCTCTCCTTAACCGCCGTTATTGTAATGAGTTGAGACGTTGAGCGCACTCGCCGGTGCGGCGTTTCCCGCTGGCGAGGAACTGATGTAGGGGGCTCATCTATTCCCGCGGCTCACACCGTCAGTCGCCTTCTCCGCCGGGAATCTTGTCGACGGGTTTGCGTCGTGATGGGCGATAATAGAAATAACCGGGAATAGCCGAAAAGCAAATTGTGATCCAACGCCGAAAAAAACATTGAGGGCTTGTGCTTGGACCAGATAGCAAACGCGTAACGACGGGACCGTATTGCGCTACAACAACTCCGCGACCTTGGAGCTCAAATCGCTCACGGCCTTGATGAATTGGCTCTGCGACTGTTCGGGGAGTTTGCGGAACTCCTTCACAAACTCCGGCGTAATAGCCGCTTCAAACCGCTGTAGGGCCTTCGTCGTCCGTTTGACGACCTGCGCAACGGGCGGCGCTGCAGGGCTGGCCACCGCGGTCTCGCCTCCTTGGCCTTTCGCCGGCGGGGTCATGGCTCCGCTGCGAAACGGCGAATATTCTCCGCCAGGATCCTCCTTTTGACGCGCGGCGGCCGTAGGGGTACCGGCCTCTTGCTTACGATCCCGCGTCCCGTTGCCGCCCGAACGCGACCCGCCTGCCTCGCCGCCGAAATCGTCCGGATCGACGACCGCTGTCGTCTCGTTGGGAATGAAGGCTACCGCCGGTTCGGCTTCGTCCGCGTCGGTCGTCAGGTCTTCGCCGTGCATGGCCCGCCGCCAGGCTTTCATTTCCGCGACGGTCGCTTCGGTCTCTTCGGCCCACTGCAAGCACTCGGCGGCGTCATCCCAGTTGATTGCCGAATAGAAGTGCGACCACTTCAGCTTCGAGTATGATTCGTAGACGTCGGCAAATGTCTCCCACACGCGCCGACGCTGGAACACTTGATCGCCGGTGAGGCCGATCATCAATGCAAAATCAGCGTCCGTCCGACCGCGCGCATATTTGGTTGTCCACTTGGCCGCGCATTCCCCCACGACCCAGCGACATTGGTTCACCGCCTGCTGCGCTGTTTCGACCAACACTTCTTCGCTTTCAGACACGTTGGCATTCGCGGACTTCTTTTTGCTATTCATAGGATTCCCGCCAAGGTCGCTAGAGCCAGCTTCAAAACCCAGTTGTGCTTGAATCGAGAAACTCGCATGCAAGCGTCTGCGTGACGCACCAGAGGGTTTTGAAACTACTTGGATTGCAATTCTTTGAAAGATTCTGTTCGCCCGCTTCGCCGCATATGACGGATCTCATTGGCGCAGGCTGGGGCGAATCAGCGATCCTATCGACGGCCTTCTCGGTTTGCCAGCGTCGTTGCGGATCAAATTCACAGAGTGAAAAATTCCAGCGGCGTACACACTGCAAACTTACCCGAATTGGCCCGGCGACATCGGCAGCAACGCGAACGACAGGACCCGGTTGCTGTTAGGAACTTGTTGATTGATTTGTGCCGGTGTCGGGATGTACTGTCAGACCCACCGGCACCTACGCTCACTGGCCGTGGCAAACAGACGCGGAAGCTTCTCGTTGCCGGCGAATTTGCTGCGGGCCGAATTTGAGGAATCGACCGAAAACGCCCAGAATTTCTTTGATAACGATCCTGACGATTGCTAAGCTTTAGCCTAGTCCATTTCCCCAATCAACGACGAGTTTTCGGGTTCCTTGGGCGTTCCAACGCCCTGTCCGATTCGGACAAACCCGGACAAACCCGGACGAATTGTCCCTTGGGGAATGGCGTGGCGGGCCAACATTAGGACGGTTGACTCTTTATTCTCAAATCCACAGGAGGATTACGTACGGAAACGAATCTGACGACAATCTAGCAAGGTAATCGAACTAAAATGAGAAATGCGGGCCATGCGCAGAGATCATTTTCCCTATCCACTCCCATCCAATCGCGACAGACGCCGCTCGGCGGCAATTACACTTCTCGACGTGCCGTGAACACGGCCATCGCGATTGCCTTATCGCTCAGTTGCTATTGCTTTGCCCAACGCGAGGCGCGGGCGGAATCCGGCTTGATGCGGATTGCGGCCGGCGCGAGTTTTCACGAACTCGGCCTCTCCACCAACGGCGACGCGTTTACGATCACCAACGTTTCGCAGCTCGACGCGAACCTCTTCCGAGCGGTGATCGACACCAGTTCTTCGGATATGAATGCGTTTTTCCATGTCTACGGGGCTGGTTCATCCCCCTTTGTCGCAGACAGCCTCTCCGCCGCCCAAACCGGCTTCGTAGGTTTCCGCGGGGGTGCTGAAGGCTCCCGACAAATCTCGCTGGAGTTTACGGACTTCGATCCCGGTGAAACGTTCTCATTTCGCATCGACGTCGACAACCGCACCGGATGGTACACGCCCGGCAGTGCTTTTGCCGGCACGCGGCTGACGACACTCTTCCAGCAGGCCGGATTGACTCATGAATTGTTCGGCGCCTATGCAGCGCAGAGCAACTCGATGGACTGGGCTCATGCGTCATTGTCCGGGATGGTTGCCGCACCCGACTTCACCAATCCGGAGCCCTCGTCGTTTCTCTTGGCGCTCATCGGCGGTACGGCCTTGGGGGGATTCGTGTGGCGCACGCGGCGTCGATAATTCAGGCGGGGTGGGGGTGAATCGGCGGTGGCCGATATTCACTAGTGGTTGCCGCCCGATTCCCCACGCCCGTACTATTGCGCCGAAGATTCATCGCGCCGGGCATTTCATCCGTTTGCGCGTTACAATGATCGCGAGAGATTCCAAGCGGTCGTTGTGTGCACAATCGGGAGCGGATCGTGAAGATCACAGAAGTCGAAACGTTCGGCGTCAATCTCGGCGATGGCAATCATGTGTTCATCAAAATCCACACCGATGAACACTTGCACGGTACCGGAGAGGCCTATCGCGTCGGCCCCGACGAAGCGGTCGAGCAAACGGTCAAATATTTCGCCGACTGGATCATTGGCGAGGATCCCACGCGGATCGAGCACCTGTGGCGGTTGATGTACAACGGTTCGCGATTTCCCGGTGGATCGATGGTCAACGCCGCCATCAGCGGAATCGAAACCGCTCTGTGGGATCTCAAGGGAAAGATCCACGGCGTCCCCGTCTATCAGTTGATCGGCGGACGGTGCCGCGACAAAATCCGCGTCTATCGCGGCATCGGCGGCAGCACACCGCAACAAGCGGCGGACGACGCCCGCAAGGCGGTCGAACAGGAAGGATTTACCGCGGTCAAGATGGGTCCGCAGCCGCCCGGCAGCGCTAAAATGCCGTGGGGCAACGTTCTCCGCGAAACCGGGCGACGAATGGAGGCGGTTCGCAAGGCGGTCGGCGACGAGGTCGACATCGGGCTTGACCCCCACGCCCAGTTGTTCGAGCCATTTCGAGCCTACGAAATGGCGGAGGTCGTCAAACCATATCGGCCGATGTTCTTCGAAGAACCGCTTCGTCCGGAGAACATCGAAGCGATGGGCGACTTGCGCAAGAAGATCGGCATTCCCATCGCCACGGGAG
>CALFYU010000354.1 GCA_937952455.1 uncultured Planctomycetaceae bacterium | reverse complement strand
CCAGGATTTGCGGATCGATCTTTGTTGCCATGCAACCCTCCATGGTGCGTTATGTTCGACAGACGTGGCGGCGGTTGGGAAATGGTGTCGGTGAAGTCGAAGTCGCCGTTGCCGCATTCTAAGTGGATAACACGATGCTTTCGTACAAACGAGGTGGCGCCAGCCCATCTGGGGCATGGGGGTGGCATTCCGGCCGGAAACCTATGTGTCCTGTGCGGCCTGTGGCGGAATCGCGTCGACGTTGGCAAACTCGGCGATCGCATTCTCCTCGACGACCCGTCGGGCGATTTCGCCGATGACCAGGCCCACGCCGAAGAAGAAGACCGCCTTGATCCCTGCTGACGTCAACGCAGCGTGAAACGCTTCGCCCGTCATGACCGATTCGATCACCGAGACCGCGAACATGATCAGTGCCAATCTAATTGCACACAGCAAAGCCACTCGTCACATCTCGCGACCCGCGGCGCAAAAAAGCCACGCAACGCGAACTTTCGTCCGCGCACAAAATTTCCCTGACGTAGATATCGGCACGTTGGCCGAAAAACTCCAGCAAAAATGTCGTCATCCGCATGCGCCGCAAACTCGTTCTCAAACGTGTAGTCCCGCCATTGTGAAGCTCAACGCCCTTTTAAGATGCCTGCGCGACCTCGGGTGGACGCGTCGGCCAGATTCGAGAGAAGAAATCACCGCGCGAAAGTTTTACCCGCGAGATGTTCTTCATGCGGCGGGCCAACTGTTCCACCGCGCGGCTCGCCGGGCAGCGCGGTGAGGACATCAAAAACGGCGTCTGGCGAAGCACCGCTTCAGGCACAGCCGCATCGTAGGGAACAAATCCCCCGGCCCCCACTTCGGTGTCCAAAAACGTGCGGGCCGTCTCGCGTAGCCGATCCAAAATCCGCGTCGCCTCTTCACGGCTGTGCGCTTGATTGACGACGACTTCCAGGATGGGGATGTCCATCGAAGACGAGAGGGCCTTGATCGTCGCATAGGAATCGGCGATCGACGTCGGCTCGGGTGTCGTGACCACCAAGACCACGTCCGCCGGCGCCAAAAATCGCCGCACGCCACGGTCGATGCCGCTGCCGGTGTCGATGATCAAATAGTCGTGCGCCTGCTCAAGCTCGACAAGTTGAGACAGTATTTTTTTTTGCACATGGTCCGGACAATCCGCGACATCGATCAGCCCGCCCGCTCCCGGAATGATCCGCACACCGGCGGGGCCGGACAAACACACTTCGGCCAAGGTCCGAACGCCACTGACAACATGCGACAGATTCCAATAGCCGTTCTCACGACACAAGACGTCAATGTTTCCCAGGCCGATGTCGGCGTCCAGTATGCAGACTTCCGCACCCGTTTGCCGCAAGGCGATCGCCATGTTCAACGCAATGTTGCTTTTGCCCACGCCCCCTTTGCCGCTGGTGACGGCAATCGTCCGTGCACGCAGCGGACCGCGCCGCGCAACCGTTGTCACGTCGGCGGCGTGTTTTTCGACCAGTCCTCTTAAGACGCGTGCTTGGTCGGTCATGGGAAGTGAGTGGTTACGAGCGTGGGAAATAATCATCTAGAAAGAATCAAAGCATCATTCATCAACGGCAGTGTGGAATCGGTTCGCCGCGAAGCAGCACCCGACGCTCAGCGGCGGCTGAACAGTGATTCGCTGCCAATAATCAGCCTTGCCATACGGTCCGCTTCGGCCGTTTCAATGTCATCCGGCACGTCCTGCCCGGTCGTCAGGTAACTGACGGGCGTCTCGATCTTGCGGGCCACCGACAGGAGCGTCCCCATCGCGGCGGCCTCATCGAGTTTGGTGAGTATGACTGACGTTGTACCCGCCACGGCAAATTGTTGCGCCGTCGTTTCCAAACTCCGCACGCTGGCCACCAGGCTCATCACCAGATGGACCTCGTCGACTTGCGCTTCGGACAAAAAGCTTTGCAGTTCTTGAATCTTCAATTCATCGCGGGGACTCCGCCCAGCCGTGTCGATCAACACCAGGTCCAATCCGGACAACTCGTCCATCGCCCGCCGCATCTCCAACGGGCTCGTGACGACCTTCATCGGCAGGTCGATGATCTCCGCATAGGTCCGCAGCTGCTCCACAGCGGCAATCCGGTAGGTGTCGACGGTCACCAACCCGATGCGGATCCCATCGCGCAACCGAAAGTTCGCCGCCAATTTGGCAATCGTCGTCGTCTTGCCGACTCCCGTGGGACCGACCAGCGCCACGGTTCTCCGCTGCCCCGGAGTCACGCGAATCGGCCCGCTGCACCGCACTTCCTTTTGCACCATTTCCGAGAGCCGCGCCTTGGCCCGTTCGACGTCGCTGAGGTCTTCATCGGCATGGTCCGACTTGAGCCGGCAAACCAACTCTTGCGCCAGCCGGTCTTCGACTTCACTATCGATCAATTCGGCGTACAGATGAAACAAGTCGCTGGGAACTTCGTCGCTGCGCCGCGCGGCGGCGGTTTGGCTCAATGACTTCACCATTTGCTCAATCGACCGCAATTGATCGGAAATGGGCTTAGTCGATTCGGACACCGGTGGTGACTGCCGCGGTGTGACAGGAATCGGTGGAATGTCATTTTTTGCCGCATGATCCCGCGTCGTGGGGGCAGACGAACTTGCAGGGGGCGCCGGTGGAAAGGGCGTGCTGATCTCTAGCGACACGCCACCGTCGTTGATCGGCGCGGCTGGCGGCGGGGTTTCCACGACGGCGGTTTTGCCGCCCGCTTGCCCGGCCCGCGCGGCGGGCGTACGCACGTTCACGCCGGTCCCCGCAGTGATTTCCACGCGCTGACGGGTCCGCCGCCATCTGAGAAACCGCGGTTGCGGCACTTCCCGCGTGTGCAGGATCACCGCTTCGGGTCCCAGTTCTCGACGTACGATGTCCAATGCCTGTTGCATGGTTTCCGCTCGATAGGTCCGCACATCCGCCATAGCTCAAGATTCCTTCCGATTCTCAACACATCGGCACGCTCGATTGGTGACGCCCCGAGTGGGGTGGCGCCTAGCCGGCCGATGTGGCGCCCGCTCCGGCGACGACGTCCACGCCGACCTGACCGACCGCTTCCACTTGCGTATCACGCGTAATTTCGTTCAAACTCAATACCGATAACGACGGCAACGCGGCCGACGTAATCTGCTTCAGCGTCGCACGGATCTGCGGACTGACCACGATCACCGGTTGATGCCCGGCCGCCGTCAAACGCTTCAACTCGTCGGCAATGCCCCGCGTGACCGCCTCGGCCACTTGCGGCGACAGCTTGACCACCGTCCCCCGCTCGCCGTGTTCAATTCCGGCCGCGATGAGATCTTCAACTGCCGGGTCCATCGTCAGCACCCGCAACACGCGATTCTTGTCGCGGAGCTGCTGACAAATCGTCCGCGACAACCCGTGCCGCACGTATTCCGTCAGAATTCCGGTATCCTTGGTCCGTTCCGCCCAGTCGGTGAGCGACTCGAGGATTGTTTCCAGATTCCGAATCGGCACCCGCTCGCGCAACAGGTTGGTGAGGACTTGATGTACCTGTGAGGTTTTCATCAGGTCGGGGATCAGTTCCTCGACCACCTTCGGCGAACGCTCCTTGAGGTTATCGATCAGTTGATGCACCTGTTGCCGCGACAGCAATTCGTCGCTGTGCTGGCGGACCACTTCGGTCAAATGCGTGACGATCACCGCCGCCGGTTCGATCACGCTGTAGCCGATCAACTCCGCCCGCTCCCGCTGTCCCGCTTCGATCCAGACCGCAGGCCGCCCGAACGCCGGTTCGGTTGTTTCTACGCCGGGAATCTTGCCGTTCGTGGCCCCCGTATCGATTGCCAATAGGCCGTCGGGATAGGCGCTTCCCCAGGCCACGGCGACGTCGTTGATTTTGATTTGATATTGCCGCTGTTCCAAACGAATGTTGTCGCGAATCCGCACCTTGGGCAGGATGATTCCCAACTCTTGCGCAACTTTGTGACGCACACGAGTCACCCGCTCCAACAGATCGCCGCCGGAATTCACGTCCGCCAAACGAATCAACCCGAATCCCAATTCCAACTCCATGGGATCGACGAGCAAGTTGTCTTCCGGTTTCGGTTCCGGTCGGGCCTTCTGTGCCTTTTCGGCCTCAGCGGCCACTTGAGCTTCGGCTTTGTGTTTGCGTTGTTGGTTGAGCGAGAACCCGACGCCGGCACACGCCGTTCCCAACACAAACAGCGGCGGCCCCGGCAACCCGGTGAATGACAAGGCCACCAGAAACCCAGCGGCAATCCACAGCGCTTGCGGGGAACCGAACACCTGCCCCACCATGTCGCGGGACAGGTTACTGTCGCTGGATGAGCGCGTGATCAACAAACCGGCCGCCAGCGAAATCAAAAACGCCGGAACCTGGCTGACCAGTCCGTCGCCGATTGTCAGTTTTGTAAACGTGCTGATCGCTTCGGAAAACGACATCGCGTTTTCGGCCATGCCCATATAAATCCCGCCGACCATGTTGATCAACGTGATCACGATGCCGGCGATGGCGTCTCCCCGCACGAACTTACTGGCACCGTCCATGGCCCCGTAGAAGTCCGCCTGATGTGTGATCTCTTCCCGCCGCACTTTGGCCTGCTCGGCAGAAATAATGCCGGCATTCAGGTCGGCGTCGATCGCCATCTGCTTGCCCGGCATGCCGTCGAGGGCGAACCGAGCGGCGACTTCGCTGATCCGCGTGGCTCCCTTGGTGATCACCAGGAACTGAATCACAACGATGATGATGAAAATAATCAGCCCCACCGCGACGCTGTCCCCGGCGACAAACCGCTGGAAGGCCGCAATGACCTCGCCGGCCGCGTATTCGCCGTCGGTCGCTCCGCGGGTCAGAATCAGCCGCGTCGAGGCGACGTTGAGCACCAGCCGGGCGAGCGTGGTGCCGAGCAGCAGTGCCGGAAAGACGCTGAAATCAAGCGGTTTTCGGGCGTAGATCGTGGTCAGCAAAACCACGGCGCCGATCGTCAGATTGCAGGCCAACAGCAGGTCCATCGTCCAAGCGGGCAGCGGCACCACGAACACGAGGATCGAGGCGAAGATGGCCAATGGGAAGATCAATTCCCGGTAGTTGGTCCACCAATTTTGCAAACGCTGAGACGCCGCAGTTGGCATCCATGCCTCCCGACGAAGCCGATTCGGACATTTTTGGTCCGATTCGAACAGTTTTTGAATTTTTGATTAAAGTTGGCGAAGAAGAGAGCCGGCGGTTGATACTGAAAACCGGAAAAACTGTCCAGAGGGATTTGCCGGAACAACAAATTTGGCGCCCCTTTTGAGATAGCCGCCGCTCGACGAAAGTCCAGTTGACAGCGAGGATTTCAGCCGTGAGAGTAGAGGATGTCGCCTGCCCGCTCCCATGTGATTTGAAGAGGGAACCGGACCATGCCCACTCCCACGTATGATGAAGTCGTCGCCGGCGATCATCAGAACGAGGTTTCCTGGACTTACCGCATTGCCGTTTGCTCAGTTGTGGTGCTGGTTATTTACTTCGCTTTGATTACTTGGGGAAAGTACGACTTCTGCCAAGGTTGGGCCAACCACTACGCCGCTCAGGCAGCGAAACTCCGTAGCGACGCCCGGGACCCGCAATATTCTGACGAAGAGAAACGGGAGCTCCTGATCGCAGCGGAGTGGCATGAGATCATCTCAAAAAAATACGCCGTCGTCGCCTCACAACCGTGGCGTGATTATCCGAGAGCCCCGCTGATTACGCCGCAGGATCAACGGCTGGCAATCAGCCGGGTGGATCAACTGTCGCGATGAGAAATTGAGGCAATAAGTGCCCCAGTGAGGCAACCAAATGGGGCGTTCGAAATTAGCCACAGATTGAACACGGATCAAACACAGACTTCTGGGCGTGAGATGGCAAGTCCCAAACCGACGGCTTGCTGTCGTGCACGGTGTTCC
>CALFYU010000353.1 GCA_937952455.1 uncultured Planctomycetaceae bacterium | reverse complement strand
TCTCCACCGTGAGTTGCCCGGCGTAATACCGCCGCGCCGATGTGGCATCGACGTTCAATTCGTCGGCGGAATTTAAGTTACGAAGTTCCTGCAGCTGCGAAACCCGCTGCTGCACGACTCTCTCTCCGGCGGCGGCCAATTCCGCTTCCTGGCGGCGCACTTCGGCCAAGACCCGACGGCATTCGTCGCGGCGGCGGCGGCGCAGGTCCAACAGCGTTTCCAGTCTGAATTGAAATGTCGCCACCGGCGTCGCCTATCTCAATTTTCCGTTAGGTAATACAGTACGGTCGTTTCGTTTCGCGAACCGACGCGTCTACTTTTTTGGTGTGGCCGCTACGGCTTTCTCGCTGGTCGAAGTCGCCGGATGAATTAGAGAATCACGAATCTTCGCTAACTGCAGCAAGCGGTCGATCGTCACGTCGATTGCAGTGGTTTCGGACATTCCTTGCTGTAGAAACTGCTGGATCGATTCCCGCATCTTCAAACTGGCGTCGACTTGCCGATTCGAGCCGGATTGATAAGCTCCAATCGAGATCAAGTCCTCCGACTCCCGGTAAGCGGCGAGCAGTTGTCTCAGGCTATCGGCGGCTGCGCGATGCTCGGCCGTCGTTACGTCGGGCATTGATCGGCTGATACTGGCCAAGACGTCGATCGCCGGCCAATGCGCCTGATGCGCCAGCTTGCGAGATAGCATGATGTGTCCGTCCAGGATGCCGCGTACCGTATCTGAGATCGGCTCATTCGCGTCGTCGGCTTCAACCAAGACGGTGTAAAAACCGGTAATGCTTCCCCGATCGCTACGTCCGCTACGCTCCAGAAGCCGCGGCAACAGCGCAAACACGCTGGGCGGATAACCCCGCGTTGCGGGCGGTTCGCCCGCCGCCAACCCGATTTCCCGCTGTGCGAGGGCGAAGCGCGTGACGCTATCCATCATCAGCAACACGTCTTTCCCCTGATCTCGAAAGTATTCGGCAACGGCCGTTCCCACAAAGGCGGCCCGCAAGCGTTGCAGCGCCGGCGCATCGCTGGTGGCCACGATCACCACACTGCGGGCCAGTCCCTCGGGACCCAAGTCCTTCTCGATGAATTCGCGGACCTCGCGACCCCGTTCGCCGACGAGGACGACGACATTGACGTCCGCCGTGCTACTGCGGGCCATTTGTCCCATGAGGACGCTCTTGCCCACACCGCTGCAGGCAAAGATCCCCAGCCGCTGCCCTTTTCCAGAAGTGAGCAACCCGTCGATCACCCGGATCCCGGTCCCCAACGGCGTGTCGATCCGCGGCCGCTTGAGCGGAGAGGTCGGTTCGGCATGCAGCGGTGCCCGGTGAGGCAAGGCCGCCGGCGTTCCGCTATCGATGAAACGTCCCCGGCCATCCAGAACGCGGCCTAACAATTGATCCCCGACGCGCACGCCGGGGACGCTTTGCACCAGCGTGACGCGATTGCCGCGGCGGATGCCGGTCAGTTCATCATACGGCAGCAGCAGCGTGTGTTCCCCCTGAAAGCCGATCACCTCGACTTCCACGCTCCGACCGCTCTCGGTCGCGATTTCGCACAGCGATCCCAGCGGGGCCGGAAAGTCACTCACGGCTACCGTCAGCCCGACGATTTTAGTGACACTGCCCGTCAGGCCAACCGGCAGGATCCGCTGTATTTGTTCTTCCAAGACAAGCATGTTGTTGATTTCACCAATCGAAAATGGCCGGTATCAGCGTATCCTTCAGCCCCCGGCTTCGCTGGGGGGTCGCCGGGGGCGAATACGGACGACGTCACGCGCTCTCGTCCAAAAGTTCCTGGGCAATCCGCGCCAGTTTCGTTTCGATCCGCGCATCGATCTTGCCGTGTTTGGTTTCCACGACACACCCGCCGGAGGTGATGGTCGAATCGGCGAAGATCTCGGCCGTTCCAGCGGGCGAGACCGCCGACACCATGTCTTCGCACCATTGGCCCAGATGCTCGACGTCGCCGGGGTTCATCCGCAGCTTGATTTGGGGATTCCCCGCCGCCAACTCAAGTGCCTCGCGGATCGATTCCTGCGCCAATTCCGGCCGTTGTGCCAGCTCCCCATGCACTAGTTTCTCGGCAATCGCCACGCTGAGTTGGATCGCCGTGTTTTGCCAAGTGGCCAGCCACCGGTTGCGTTCTATGGTCAGTGCTTCCACCACTGCTTGAATGGCCGGCAATGTCGCGTCAAGCCGTTCCGTGGCCTGCTTGTCGGCCGTTTGTTCAATGACCTGCTGCTGATCGCGCAGCCCCTCTTCGTGGCCGGCCCGCAGACCTTCGGCACGCCCTTCTTCGACCGCCTGAGACCGCAACTGCTCCGCTTCCGCCTGAGCGTTTAGCAGTATCTGTTTGGCCTGCGCCGAGATCTGTTCGATGTAGTTATCGCAGCGTTGGCGCAGGTCTTCGTAATTGAAGGCAACCTTCGAACCGGCGTTGCGGGCGTCGTAGGCCTTTAAGAGTCGAGATGTTTCGGTGGCCGGCATATGTATTGGATATCACGAACAGAATGATGCCGACCAGGAAGAGAACCATCCAATGGGCGGCGGATGAAAAACGGCTAGTTAATGAGTTGCTCCGCTTCGGCGCCAGCGGTGACGGTGATCTCGCCGCTGTCTTCCAGGCGCCGCACGGTGTCGACAATCTGTTGCTGCATCGCTTCGACGTCGCTGAGTTTGACCGGTCCCAGGTAATCCATTTCTTCTTGAAGCATGGCGGCCGCCCGCTGCGACAGGTTGCCCATGATCTTGCCTTTGAGGTCCTCCGACGCTCCTTTGAGAGCCAACGCCCACTGGCTGTGGTCCACCTCCTTGAGCAGCGCCTGCACTGATTTGTCGTCGAGTTTGAGAATGTCATCGAACACGAACATCAGCCGCTTGATTTCGTCGACCAGGTCGGGATTGTCCTGTTCGAGGTTCTCCACGATGCCCTTGTTCGTCATACGGTCGGTCACGTTGAGAATCTGTGCGACCGAACCGACCCCGCCCGCTTTTTCCATCGATTGACTGAACATCGTCCGCATCCGCGAGTGCAGACTGCTTTCGACGTCGCGGATCACCTCGGGGCTGGTCTGTTCCATCGTCGCCACGCGGCGGACGACGTCCAGTTGTTTGTCCGACGGCAAGCCCGAGAGCACCTCGGCCGCCAGACTCGCAGGCAGGTGCGACATGATCAAGGCGATCGTTTGCGGATGTTCCTCGATGATAGACGTGATCACGTTTTCGGCCGAGACTTTGTGCAAGAAGCCGAACGGCACGGAACTCATCGATTGCCGCAGGGAATCGATGATCTCCGCCGCTTCCTCTTTGCCCATCGATTGTTCGAGCAGCGCATAGGCATGTTCGATACCGCCGGACTCAATATGACGCCGCGCCCGGCCTTGCAGGTAGAATTCTTCCAGGACCGCTTCCTGCTCCTCTTGCGTGACGTCGTCCAGCCGTGCGATCTCCAGCGCGACCTGTTCGATCGCATCTTTGTTGAGTTGGCTGAGAATCTCCGCCGACATCGTCCGGTCCAGGCTCAGCAGCAACACGGCCGCCTTGCGGACCTTTTTCATTCGTGTTTCATTCGTGGGATGCATGACAGTTCGACATCAGGGGGGTGTGGAACAACCTCGGAACATCACAAAGCAATAAGCGGGCGGATCAGCTGGAAAGCCACTTGTTCAATACGGCGGCGGCCATTTCGGGATTGTCTTTGACGAGAAATTGCACGTCGTCGCGCCGCGAAGGGGGCAGCGGTTCCGGCTCGCGCACCGGCGTCTCGGGTTCGTCCGGTTCGGGCGGGTTGAGGATTGCGTCGATATCTTCCTGCGCCGGGGCGGGGTGTCCCGCTTTCAAACTGCGGTTGAGCATGAACAGCGCCGCCAGCGCAAACAAACTCAAGCCGACCGTGCGGCCGTAGGCATGCACCCAATTGCCGGCCGTGTCCATCACGCCCGGACCTTCCACCTCCTCAGGCGTAATCCACGGCGCACGCACCACCGAGACCACCGTGGCCAAATCGGCGTTGGGGGTATAGGTCAAATGCTTGGAAACCAACTCGATGACCTGCGGCTTCAGCTTGTTCTCTTCGGCTACAATCTTTGATTGATACGTCGCCTTCTCCTCATCGGGCGCATCGGCCGCCGGGGGTTGCATGCCGTCTTCCTCCAGCCGAGCGCGATAATAGCTTTCGGGGATGGTGATCGTAGCGGTCGACGAAACGGGCCGCAGACCTTGGATCACACCGTACGATTCTTTTCCGCCGGTGATACTCCGCCGGTCGGATTCATGGAGTAGAAACTGCCGTTCCATGATCGGCTTGGCGGCGGCGCGGACTTCCAGCGGCGTGTTGGCCTCGACGCCCGGTTCCGCGCGGCGCTGGTTTTCGCGGGAGTTCTCCGACTTGCTCGTCGTGGACTGTTCGATCACCACCGGCTTGGGGTCGTAAGTAACGGTGCGTTCGGTGGTGGCTTCTTCCTTTTCGAGTTTGACCCCCACTGTTACAACTACTCCGGGAATGAAGCTCAACGCCGATTGGATCTTCTCCTGCAAGATCGCCTCTTCTTCATTGCGGCGCTGAAAATAGATGTCATTGGAATCCGTGTCCTGCGAGTTGTAGGTCCGGTTGTTGGCCAAGTTGGTCACCGAGACGTGCATGGGATTGATGCCGATGCTATTGGCAACCAGTGTCCGCATCGATTTCACTTCTTGCGACGTCAATTCCCGGTCGCCCATCATGCGGACCGCCACGGCTGCCGTACGCGAATTGTTCGGGGCGAAGCGCCGTTGGCGCACCTCCGGCGACCAATTGACCGTCGCCACGCTGACGTCGCGCATTTCGAGGATTTGCAGCTGCAGTTGCTTCTTGCGGCCCTCCTCAGTTTTGTCCTTCAGCGTGCCGCTAAACGACATCGGGCTTTCGTTCTCGATGACGTTGATCACCACGTCTGAGATTTTCGGCGGCAGTCCCCCCTGCGCAGCGAGCGCCTTGCTGAATTCTTCTTCGCGCCCCTTGGGGACGACGATGTCCATCCCCTCGCGGCGCCAGCCCGACAAGCCGGTGTCGGTCAACGCGCGGGCCACGTCCATCTGTTCATGCGGCTTGAGCGTCATGCCGGGAAACAGCGGGACGTGCTGCGACCCCGACCCCTTGTAGGAATAGATCAACGGCGCCGCGATCAGCAACGCCACGATCATCGTGTACGTTCCCTTTTGGCTGGGGCTGAACGATTGCCACAGCTCGCCGACCTGCTTCAATCCGTGTTGAATGCCTTCCATGGCGTATGTCAATGTTTTCCGTTGAGGACGTGATGTGTGAGAAAACCGCCGCGGTTCTAACGGTTACTCGCTAAAACCGCATGTCCTTGATTTCGTTATAAGCGTCGATCAGCTTGTTGCGAATCTGCAGCATCGTGCGAAATGCCAGTTCCGCTTTCTTCATCGCCATCAGGGCATGCACCTGCGTGTCTTCACCGCCGACGAGCGACGATTCAATGGCAGAATAGGCTTGTTGTTCCTGGACCCCCACTTGATTGATGGAATTCAGCAGCGCCTGTTGAAAGTTGAATTGCGGCCCGCTAGCGTCGGCAGCGCCGCCGATCGGCGCATGCGGCATCTTCGGCATCGCCGGGAACAGGTTCGGTTGAAATCCACCAATGGGACCGGGCATTGTTCAGATTGATAAGAGAGGATGAATGAAATTGGAAAAGGGTCGATCAAGCTGAGAAGGTATCTATTGATTGCATATTCAGGGTGGCACTGGCGGCTCGTCCGCCAGTGTTTCGGCGAACCAAGTCGCGGGCACTGGCGGGCAAGCCGCCAGTGGCACCCCGAGTGGAGTGTGCTTTCATCTTTCAAAGGTCAGTCACGCGAGAATCTCCAACGATTTGGAGAACATAGTTTTGGACATTTCGACCGCAGAGATGTTGGCTTCATAGGCCC
>CALFYU010000352.1 GCA_937952455.1 uncultured Planctomycetaceae bacterium | reverse complement strand
CGAAGAGGTCGTCCCCCAGATGTTGGCCACGAACCATTGTGCGGAGTCGGGGTGAGGCTTGAGGCGACAGGCTTGGGGGATGGCAGATTCAAGCAAATTCGCACTTGCCTAACTCATATTCAACGTAAGGATAACACTGGCGCCCGCTTTTCTGTTCTGGCCACTGACCACCGGCCACTCGCCGCTCGTGTCCGCCCTCTGCCGACTGCCTACTAGTAATGAATTCCTCCGCTGAATCGACGCCGGCCGATCCCCGTGAGAAGGTTCGCAGCTTTCCCACCACGCCCGGCGTGTATCTGATGAAAGATGCTCAGGGGCGAGTGATCTATGTCGGCAAGGCGGTCAACCTCCGCAGTCGGGCGTCGAGCTATTTCACCGATGCGGCCGCCATTGATCGCCGCACGGCGGAACTGGTGACGCAGATTCGCGATCTCGATTATTTGGAGGCGGACAGCGAGGTCGACGCGCTGTTGCTGGAAGCCCGGCTGATCAAGGACATTCAGCCGACGTTCAATCAGGAACTCAAAGACGACAAGACGTTTCCCTATCTTGAGATTTTTATTCGCGAAGATTTCCCCCGCGTGGAGTTCACCCGCACGCCGCAAGCTCGCGGGACGAAGTTGTACGGGCCGTTTACCAACGCCAAAAAACTGCGGGGCACGATCGCGGTATTGCAGAAGATCTTCCGCTTTCGCACCTGCTCACTGGATATCGAAGACGGCGACGAGCGGTGGCGGTGGTTTCGGCCGTGCCTGTTGTACAGCATCAACCAATGCACGGCCCCCTGCAATTTGCGGATCAGCAAGGAGGAATATCGCCGGGACATCGCCCGGTTGCGAATGTTCTTGGACGGCAAAAAGGCACGCTTGCTCGCCGACATGCGCAAGGAGATGGAACAGGCGTCGGCGGCGCTGCAATTCGAGAAGGCAGCGCGGCTTCGCGATCAGCTCAAGTCGCTCGAGAGCATGAACCTTCGCGGTGACTTGGAAGAGCACGTGCAGCCGGAGGTGTTCTACATCGATCCCAAAAAGGGGGTTGCCGGATTGAAGCGGATTTTCAAACTGGATAATCTCCCCCGCCGCATTGAGGGGGTCGACATCGCGCACCTCGGCGGTGGCGAAACCGTTGCCAGCCTGGTGCAATTCATCGACGGGCTGCCGTTTAAGAGTGGATACAAACGCTTCAAAATCCGTACCGTCGAAGGCGTTGACGACTTCGCCGCGATTCGCGAAGTGGTGGCCCGGCGGTTGGACCGCCTCCGCAATGACGGGGAACCGTTTCCCGATATTCTGCTGATCGACGGCGGCAAGGGACAACTCAGCTCCGCGATGGCCGCTATGCGGGCTATGGAAATTGACCCGCCGTTTACGATTTCGCTCGCCAAACGCGAGGAAGAAGTCTACGTCCCCGGCGAAGAGGAACCCCGCCGCTTGAGCCGGCATTCTTACGGCCTGCGGTTGTTGCAATATGTCCGCGACGAAGCCCACCGCTTTGCGCAACATTACCACCACATCCTGCGCCGCAAATCAACGATGGGCGATTGACGAACTCTTGTTCATCGGGCGGCATCCGTAAGCACACCACTCGCGCAACGGCTTCGCCTGCGCGTAGGTGTGGAGTGCGGTCTGGGAACGGTCTTGACCGCTGCCGCCATCGCTGTTAAAGAACCGCTCGCTTCTCTCTCCCTCCCCACTTTGCCGATTCCTTCATCTCGAAACGTCGAGGTGCCGTCATGTCATGCGCTCGTCTTGAAATCCACTGGGGGCGCCTACTGTGCATGCTGGTGGTCGGGGCATCGATGCTTTTCGCCGCTGGGTGTGCGTCCTTCCTCTCCGAAGTCATGGTCAGCGCACCGAATCGGTTCAACCCGTTCGGTTCGAAGAACATGCTCTCTCCGCCTGAACGCAAGCTGTTGGGAGTCGACCAGCAGTTTCGAGTCGAGGTCGGGCCGCCGGATGCCTCGCTGGCGGTCTCGGTTATCGAGCCGGCGGATTTTGCCGAGCCACGGGGAACGATCCTTGTGTTGCATGGAATTTGGAACCGCAGCATCTGGATGCTGGGGACGGCAAAGATGTTGGCCGAAGAGGGTTACCGAGCGGTGCTCGTGGATTTGCGGGGGCATGGGGCCTCGACCGGCAAATGGCTAACGTACGGACAACGCGAATCGCAGGACATTTCCCAGGTCCTCGACGCGCTGGAGCAGCGAAAGCTGATTGCCGGGCGTGTGGGAGTGTATGGAATTTCGTATGGGGCCACGACGTCGATTCACGTCGCCGGCCGCGACCCGAGGATATCTGCCGTGGTGGCGGTCGCACCGTTCAGCAAAATGCGCGACGAAGTGCCCGACTATTCGCGGACGATCTTGCCGGGCATCGAGGACTGGATTTCGGATGACACGCTGCAAGCAGCGGTCAATGCCGCCGGAGAGCAGGGGGACTTTGATCCCGATCTGTCCGACGCGCTGGAGGCCATTCGCGGCACCGAGGCCCCCGTGCTGATTATGCACGGCCAGGAGGACTGGCTCGTTCCACCGTACCATTCCATGCGGCTCTACGAAGCGGGGCGCGACCATACGGAGTTGGTATTGCTTCCCCGGTTGGGACACATCTCGATCTGGTTCGATCCTGAAAAAGAAGTGGCCGTCAAAGCGAAGCAGTGGTTCGAGCGGCATTTAGCGAACCGCCCGAAGTCCGACGCCCGGTGAACACCGCCAACGCGTCAGCCCGGCTCGGCTGTCATGACTTCGACGCCGGGAAAAAACGCCGCAACGTGCTCTCCGACGGGGGAGGGGTGACCAACGATACCGCGACGAGCGCCACCGTCGACAAGACCGTGATCGGCAACACCGGCATCATCTCCCAATCGAGGGAGAAAGCTTGCAGGCGATAGGCGTAGTTGGCATTCGCTGCATAGTCCGATTCGCGAAACAACCACAGCCAGGTCACGGCCACCGTTAGAACGCTGGCATAGGCACCCGCCACGGTGAGACGTTTCCAATACAGCGCCGCAAACACCAGCGGGAACAACCCTGCATATCCGCTGAAACACCAGATGCCCATGGCAAAAACGCTAGGACGTTGAATCAGACTCAATCCGTAGGTGACCGCTACGACTGCCACGACGAACAACCGCGCCATCAACACGGTTTGTTTTTCGCTAAAACGTTTTTTGCCCCAATAATGTAAGACGATGTCGTTGGTGAAGATCGAGCCGATACATAAGAACTGACTGTCCAACGACGACATGATCGCTGCCAAGATCCCCGCCGACAACAGACCTCCCAAGATCGGTCCGGCCAATTTCGCCACCATTAGCGGCAGTTCGGTGTTCGGCCGCACGTCGGGCGGCACGATCAACTGGCCGTTCAGCGTCGCCGACGTCGCCCAGACGCCGACCAGCACGCACGGCGCCCAGACAATCATGATAAACAGTGGATGGGCGACCACTGGCAGCTTAAAGGTCTCCGCGCTACGGGCAGTCAGCCAATGTTGAAACACGTGCGGAAACATGCCGACCGACAGCGGAATCAGCAAGTAAGTCGTAAACGTGAACTTGTCCATCTCGCCGAACGTCAGTCTTTCCGGATGCGCCTCGGCCACCTTGGCCGTCGCCGCCTGCATATTGGCGAGTA
>CALFYU010000351.1 GCA_937952455.1 uncultured Planctomycetaceae bacterium | reverse complement strand
TCCATCAGCGAGTCGCCATAGGCCATCGCCCGCTTGGTGACCAAGTTATAGACATTGTTCGACCAGTTTTGGATCGTCGTATAGCGGAACCGCCCCTTGCGCTTGACGATGACTTCCACCACCGCCGAGTGCAGGCTTTCACTACTGTACGTCGGAGCGGTACAGCCCTCGACGTAATGCGCCGAGGCCCCTTCGTCGACGATAATCAATGTCCGCTCAAATTGGCCCATGTTTTCCGAGTTGATGCGGAAATAGGCCTGCAGCGGAAATTCGATGTGCACGCCCGGCGGGACGTAAATGAACGAGCCGCCCGACCAGACCGCCGAGTTGAGGGCGGCAAATTTGTTGTCGTTGGGGGGAATCACCGTGCCGAAGTATTCGCGGAACAGCTCGGGATGCTCTCGCAGAGCGGAGTCCGTATCGGTGAAGATCACGCCCTGTTTTTCCAGGTCCTCTTGCAGGCTGCCGTAGACCACTTCGGATTCGTACTGCGCCTTCACGCCGGCCAGGTACTTCTTCTCCGCTTCGGGAATCCCCAGACGGTCGTATGTCTTGCGGATGTCCTCTGGGACGTCGTCCCAGCTTCCCTCCTGGCGTTCGGACGCACGAACGTAATAGTAGATGTCCTGGTAGTCCAACTCGGAGAGGTCGCCCCCCCAATGAGGTTGCGGCTTTTTGAAGAAGGTCTCCAGCGCATTGAGCCGGAATTCACGCATCCATTCCGGTTCGTTCTTCATCTCCGAAATCTGCGCCACGATCTCCCGGTTCAGACCTTTTTGGCTTTTGAAGATGTATTTATCTTCCGGATCATGAAAGCCGTACTGGTACTCGCCGATCTCGGGCTTCGCCGTGGATTGTGTGTCGAGTTCCGTTGCCATGTCGTTATTACTCCCCGTGCGACAAAATTGTCACGCGGTATCTAAAACTCGTTTCAAAACCCGGTTGTACTTGTCGAATTGACTGCCGAATCGCTGCTTGCGTGCGGCATCAGAGGGTTTTGAAACAATTCAAAGGATTATCCCGCAACCTGTTCGGTGACCTGTTCCTCAGCGGCCGCGACCGGGTTCCGCTCGCGGACGCCGGCGTAACCTTGGTTGTGCAGTTCGGCGGCCAATGACGCGTCGCCGGTTTCCACAATCCGCCCGGCCAACATCACGTGCGTGAACTGAGGCGTGTTGAATTCCAGCAACCGTTCGTGGTGTGTGATGATCAACACGCCCATCTCGGTGCTTCCGGACAGCCGCGCCACCCCTTCGCTCACAACACGCACCGCGTCACTGTCCAATCCGCTGTCGGTTTCGTCGAGGATGGCGAACTTGGGATTCAGCATAGCCAGTTGCAGAATCTCCATCCGCTTCTTTTCACCGCCGGAGAACCCGTCATTCAAATAGCGGCGGGCGAACTCCAGGTCCATGCCCAGCTCTTGCATTTTGCTTTTGAGTTCCTTACGGAATTCCCGCATTGGAATCAGAGCTTCCCCTTCCTTGCGGTCCGGATTGCGGACGTTCGTTACGGCATGCCGCAGAAAGTCGGCGACTTTCACGCCGGGGATCGTCACCGGATACTGGAAAGCCAAAAACAGCCCCAGCCGCGCCCGTTCATTGGGATCCAATTCGACGAGGTTCACGCCGTCAATCTCGACGCTGCCGCCGGTGATTTCATATTTCGGATGCCCCATCAGCGCGAAGGCCAACGTGCTCTTCCCCGAGCCGTTGGGGCCCATCAGAGCGTGAATTTCCCCTTGGCGGATGTCGAGATTGACCCCTTTGAGAATTGGGGTGTCGTCGACGCTG
>CALFYU010000350.1 GCA_937952455.1 uncultured Planctomycetaceae bacterium | reverse complement strand
ACCGCCAGAATGGTAAGAGCCGCTGGAAATTCAAAACCAACGACCAGATCGTCGGCGGCGCAGCCGTCGTGGGCGAGAACGTGATTGTCGGGTCGCACGACCAGGCGCTGTACTGCCTCAAAACCGCCAGCGGTGAAAAGGTGTGGGAACTGGTCACCGAAGGTCCCGTGAATTGCTCGGTGGCGGTTGTGGGAAATTCGACATTCACCACCGGCTGTGACGGCCTCTTGCGGGTGATCGACATCACCACCGGTCAAGAAAACCTGGAGTTACAACAACAAGTCGGCAGCTACGTAATCGCGTCGCCGGCCGTGATGGGGGACTTGCTATACGTGGGCAACCATGACGCCGAGTTTTGGGCCGTCGATTGGAAGAACGCCAAGAAACTGTGGACCTATAAAGCTAAGCGGCGACTGTTTCCGTATCACTCCGCCGCAGCGGTCACTGACGAGATGGTCCTCGTCGCCAACGGCGACAAGCGGCTGCATTGCATCGATCGCAAGACGGGCGAAGGCCGCTGGATGTTTAACACGGGGGGCGCGGTCGAAGGCTCGCCGGTGGTCGTCGGTGACCGCGTGTTCTTCGGATCACAAGACGGCAAGGTTTACGGACTGAATCTCGCCGACGGCAAAGAAGTCTTTCGCTATCTCGCCGGCCGCCCCATCAAGGCCTCACCGGCCGTTGCCGAAGGGCGAATGGTGATCGGTTCGGAATCGAGCAAAGGATATATTTACTGTTTCGGCGCCAAGCCGGCCGGCGAATAGGAGCTAAAAAAACTCGCGCAGAGACGCAAAGACGCAGAGAGGACGAGTCGAAAACGTAGCGTGCGTCGCGACGCACCTTGCTAGGCAGGACGATTGATTCACCAATGAGAAATTATTCCGTGTAAATGACCTACGTTCGATCCGGGTAGGGACAAGCAAAAGGTAACCTGGCACTGTCGGAGCCAGTGGAACCCGGGGAATTGAAATTAAGATTTTATGAGCGACCAAACCTCCACCAAAACCGAGATCGGCAGCTATTTCATCACGAACTATCCCCCGTATTCGTTGTGGAAACGGGAGCACGTGCATGAGATTCACGGCGCCTTCGGCCGCACGCCGCACCGCGAGGGGCCGCTCGGGCTGTATATCCACATTCCCTTTTGCCGCAAGCGGTGCAAGTTCTGCTACTTTCGCGTCTACACCGATCAGAACGCCAAGGCGATTGAAAACTACGTGCAAGCGCTCATTAAAGAGGTCGCACTCTTAAGCGAGCATCAAGGTGTCGACGGACGCAATTTCCACTTCGTCTATTTCGGCGGAGGAACCCCCTCGTATCTCAGCACGCGGCAGTTGCTGTCGCTCCGCGAACGGTTGCATCAGTCGATTTCCTGGGATGATGCGATGGAGGTCACGTTCGAGTGCGAGCCGGGAACGCTGAGTTTGGACAAGGTGAAGGTGCTCCGCGATATTGGCGTCACGCGGATTTCGCTCGGTGTGGAAAACTTCAACGACAAGATCCTGGAGGAAAACGGCCGGGCACATCTTTCGCCGGAAATCTTCCGGGCCTACGACTGGATTCAACAGGTCGGATTTCCGCAAGTGAATATCGACCTGATCGCCGGCATGGTCGGCGAAACGGACGAAAATTGGTCCGCCTGCGTCGACAAAGCGGGTGAGATGTCGCCCGATAATATCACGATCTACCAGATGGAGTTGCCGTTCAATACGATCATCTCCAAGGAAATGCAGGACGCGGGGGTGGCGTCGCCGGTCGCCGGGTGGGAAACCAAACGGCGGTGGGTCGATGAGGCGTTTAACACGCTTTCACATCGCGGCTACCATATCAGCAGCGGCAATGAATTGGTGAAAAACCGGGAAACCGACCGGTTCCTCTATCGCGACCACCTGTTTCGCGGTACGCATCTGCTCGGAACGGGCGGGGCGTCGTTTGGGCATTTTCAAGGCGTGCACTATCAAAATCTTGACCAGTTGAAGGACTACGTCGCCGCCTGCGACGCCGGACGACTGCCGGTCAACCGCGCTTTGAAGCCGACGCCGCATCAGACATTGATCCGTGAGCTGGTCCTGCAACTCAAAGAAGGCCGCATCAGCGGCGAGCCGTTTCGACAGAAATTCGGCGTCGACATTTTCGAAACCTTTGGTCACGCCTTCGAGGCGCAGCAAGCGGCCGAGTATCTCGTTGTGGAAGGGGACGAAGTGATTCTGACCCGCCGCGGCCTGCTACAGGTCGACTCGCTGCTGCCGGAGTATTTTGAAGAGGAGCACCGTGAAGTGCGGTACACGTAGAAGGCTTGAGGCTTGAGGGGACAGGCTTGAGGGGAAGACTTTAGGCTTTAGGGTTGGTAGTTGGATGCCGTGGGGCGAGGGATAATTCGTTTGATCTGGTGCGCGGGGCGACCCTGGTTTTGCGCGGGTCTCCTGACGCCGCACCGGCTGGACCGCAGGCCTCCAATTGATGTACGAGTAAGCGGAACACCGCCGCGATGAAGGTAGAGTTGCCGTGAATGCTCAAGTGGAACTTGAATCGTTGACCGCGCTGTTTGGCGGGGGTGATGAGTTGATCGCCGCGGCGGAACACATTCCGTCGGCGCTCACTCCCGAGCCGTACAAGCAGATGCTGGTGCACGACCACCATATGACGGTCACGATGGAGGACTACCACGGCTGCAAGGTGGACGTCAAAATCCTGGAGCGGATTTCCGACGGCAATATTTATTCGCGAAAGATTCTGCTGGTCAAATCGGGGACCGACGACGTCGTGCAATTCGGCATTGTGCGGTTCAATCTGGAGTATGTGACCGAACAGGTACGCAAGGAGATTCTGGCCGGAAAGATTCCCCTGGGGCGGGTGTTAATCAATCACAATGTGCTGCGGCATATCGACCTGGCGGCTGTACTTCGCGTGACACCCGGCCCGGAATTGGCGGAGCATTTCGGCATGGCTCCGGGGGAGGCGACGTACGGGCGGTTGGCGACCATATTTTGCAATTATCAGCCGGCGGTCGATTTGTTGGAAATCTCCGCACCGCTGACCACCATCGATTCAGCTGAGTAGACCACAATGGACGATTGGACATTCTCAATAGCGACCGCCGGCGATGAACCGGTCTGTCCACCGGTGAACGATGCCTATGACGTAGTCGTGATCGGCGGCGGACCGTCCGGGGCGACCGTGGCGACATTGTTGGCAGAGTTCGGGCACAGCGTGCTGCTGCTGGAGCGCGCGGGAAAGCAGCGGTTTCACGTCGGAGAATCGTTAATTCCCGAAACCTATTGGACGCTCAAACGTCTGGGGCTCATTGAGGCACTGCAACAGAGCGCGTTTCCAAAAAAATACAGCGTGCAGTTCATCAACGAGAACAATCAGGAATCGGCGCCGTTTTATTTCGACGAATACAATCCGCACGAATCGTCGCAGACGTGGCAGGTGATCCGGTCGGAGTTTGACCGCATGCTGTTGGAAAATGCGGCCGCCAACGGGGCGGTCGTGCATACGGCGGCGCAGGTTCAAGAGGTCTGCTTCGAGGGCGAACAAGCGGTCGGCGTTCGCGTCAAGTTAGCGGGCGAGGATGAGCCGCGGGTTGTCGCTGCCCGGGTGGTGGTCGACGCGACCGGCCAATCGGCGTTTCTCGTCAATCGGCTAAAGTTGAAGGTGCCGGATCCAAGGTTAAAGATGGGGACGGTCTGGTCCTACTTCCGCGGCGCGCGGCGCGATCCGGGCAAGGACGAGGGAGCGACGCTCATCATCCAGACCGCCGGTAAGAAGAGTTGGTTCTGGTACATCCCGTTGCCCGACAATATCGTCAGCGTCGGCTGCACCGGAGCGATGGAATACATGTTTGCCCCGGGCCGCGGCACGGCGGCCGAGATTTTTGAACAGGAGATGGAGCGGTCCGAGGCCATCACCGAGCGGCTGTCGGCGTCGACTCGCTGCGACGACTATCACACGACCAAGGACTTTTCGTATAAAGCGCGGCAAGGAGCCGGGGACGGTTGGGTGTTGGTCGGCGACGCGCTGGGATTCATCGATCCGGTCTATTCCAGCGGCGTTTATTTGGCACTCAAATCGGGCGAAATGGCGGCCGACGCGATTCATGCAGCCCTCGAACAGGACGACCTCAGCGGCGACAAATTGGGCGCATGGCAACCGAAGTATCGCGGCGGCGTGGAATCGTTTCGCAAGTTGGTGTATGCCTTTTATTCGACCGAGTTCAGTTTCGCCAAGTTCCTCAAAGCCCACCCCGAATACCACTCGAATCTTGTCGACATCCTGATCGGCAACGTGTTCCGTCCCGGAGTGGATGAGATCTTCGACGCGATGGGCGAGGTCAGCCCGCAGACGGCCGTTTGAAGCCGTCGCCGTCGTGCCAGCGGAAAATGGCCGGCCTGTGTCGGCTAGCAATCACGCTTCCCGCATGGCTTCGACTTCGTGCAATTTGCTCCGGCCGCCATCGCGCACGACACCAATTGGAACGCTGCATAAAATATAGGGGGCTTCGGAGCAGCATCGTGCCCCGAAACCCCCAAACTTCAAGATCGATATTCGTGCCGCTCATTTTCGGCACTCGCTCGACCGGCTAGGCGTCAACCATCTTGCGCAATTCCTCTTCGGTGAAAGCGTTGTCCACCTTTTGGCCTTGGCTGTGCTGCGCCCGCATACGGGCGACTTTGTTGGAGACTGCCGAATAGGTGCCCGCCATACAATGTCGAACGTCGAACGCGGCGACCCCGGCGGCATCGATGCCCATCTGTGCCGCTTCGTCGAACGCGTCCTGGTCAGCACCCAAGAAGGTAAATTGCCAACTGTAGACATCCTGTTGCCGGCGGATCATTTCCTGGATCTGCGGCTTCGTGAAATGATGGCTCGAGTTTTCGTGTCCGTCGGTAACGATCACAAAAATGACCAACCCAGGCCGATCCTGTTCCGGCATTGCCGCCAGGCGGGAGCCGGTCTCGTTGAGGGCGCGGCCGACGGCATCGAGCAGCGCTGTCGCACCCCGCGGGTACAATTCGTACCGCGGGACTTGAGAGATCGGAACGCCGTGATGGACAAACTCGTAGGACGTGTCGAACTGCACGAGGGTGAAGAGCGCCTCTCCCGGTTCACCCGCCTGTCTCGTGATGAACGCATTCACGCCCCCTTGGGCGTCCTCTTTGACCGCCTCCATCGATCCACTGCGGTCCACAACCAGTGTGATGTCAGTCAGATCAGTTCTCATGGCGGGTCTCCTTTTTCATAAAAAAGGGCACAAAAAAATCCGCCGCTCACTGCGACGGATATTACTCTCCAGTCACGTGATTCATACCGCCAAGTTCTTTCCTGTTCTCCGTTACTCGATGCTGTGATAGACAATCTGCGAAGGCTCATTGTTCGCACGCCGCCCGATTTTGGCAAGGCCTTAAGAGTGTACGTGTGTGCATGCGCGGGCTCAACCGGCCTGCAGACGGCAGCCGTGACTTAGGCACGCGGCGTTGACATCCAGGCTAAGCAGCGGTGAAATGACGAGCGGCGCTGCTGAAAATCACCTCTTCCAGCAATTCTCAGAGGGCACACATGGGCGAGGACATTGGTCGATTGATCGTCTGGCTGATCGTGGGGGCCCTGGCCGGCCCGTTGGCCGGGATGCTCGTCACTTTCAAGAAAGAGGGCTTGGGCCGCTGGACCAATCTTGCCGTCGGACTCGGCGGAGCGGTGATCGGCGGGGGAATGTTCCGGTTGCTCGACATTCAACTCGGACTGGGCGAACTCTCCGTCAGTTTTCAGGACCTGGTGTCCGCGTTCGTCGGTTCACTGGTTCTGATCGTCCTCTGGTGGGGAATCGGCAAAGCCCGCCGCCGCGGCAAGCCGCGGGAATAACTCCGCGCTTGCGCGGTCAGGAGCCGCCGATCCGCCGTTGCGTGAACGTGCTTTTCTTGTTGTTGGCGGCGACTTTCTGAATCTTCGGTTGCGGCTGAGCGGTGAACACCCGCTTGGGTTTGGCCGCCGCCGTTTCGGATTCCTCGGCTGATTTCTCCCGCTGCCGCTTTTGCGCCGCCAGCTTCTTCTGAGCCACCCGCCGTTCCCGTTCCTTCTTTTTCTGCTGTTTATTCTTTGCCATCGGTCTCGTCTCCGATCAACGTGGTTGCTTACGAACTCGTTCAATTATACCAGCAAGCAGTCGATAATCGAGAGAACGATCACCATTCGCGACGGAAACGTGGTACGATTGCCCGTCAAGCACGATCAGCGCGTCCGTCGCTCCGCCCGTCGATCAACTCGCCACGAGTGCGCATCGCCCGGTCGCTCCCCAGACTCGATTCGCGAATTGGAGAAAATGTATGACGACCAACTACGATCCGATCGCCGAGCAATACAAACTCTCCAAACAGCAGCCCTGGCGGCTGTATATCGAAACGTACGGCTTGCTCGGATTGGCGGGAGACCTGCAGGACAAGGAGGTTGTCGATCTGGCGTGCGGCGAGGGATATTATTCGCGGATTCTAAAACACCGAGGCGCGCGGCACGTGCTGGGGGTCGATTCCTCGCAGGGCATGATTGAATTGGCCCGCAAGCAGGAAGCGGAACAACAAATCGGTGTGGACTATCTGCTCAGCGACGTCCGCGAGATGCCCTGCAACGGCAGTTTTGACTTGGCGGTCGCGGCGTGGCTGCTGAATTATGCCCAGACCCAGGAGCAGCTCGATGACATGTGCCGCGCCGTTGCCAACTGCCTCAAGCCCGGCGGTCGATTCGTGACGATCAATTCCAGCGCGCTGATGGACGGGTCGTCGATCCCCAGTTATCGCAAGTACGGCTTCGGCGTGAGCTTTCCTGACGAAATGCGGCCCGGTGCGCGAATCATCTGGACGTTTTACGTCGAAAGCGGCACGTTCGAGATCGAGAACTACTATCTGTCACCTGCGGCGCACGAAGAAGCACTGCGGGCCGCCGGATTCCGAGATATCCATTGGCGACCCCTGCGCGTTTCCGAAGACGGGATGGCTGCGTACGAGCCGGGATACTGGGACACGTTTCTCAACAAACAGCCGGCCGTGTTCATCGAGTGCGTGATGGCCTAACAGGTCGTTGATGAACCACTTAGAATACCGGTCGGTCGGGTGCCACGGCTGTTTTGTCGAGCAGTGTTCTTCCGGTCTCGCGCACCACACGGGCGAGCCGGCAGCGGCACCCTGCGCCCGGTCAAAGCCAAAGGTGAAAACGCTCCTTGAGACTATCGGGCAGTCGGCGCTCCACGGCACGGCGAATTTGCTGTTCGTGATACCGCGTGCTGAAGTGCGCAAGGATCACCAGTTCGTTTTGAAACTTCTCCGCCCGGGCGATTAAGTCGTCCAGATGCATGTGCCCGAATTTGTGGATCTTCTCCTTGCGGTGCTCGGGACGGAAGAACGTCAGTTCCGTGATCAGGATCCGCGCTTCATACGTCGCCGGATCGTTGTCGAGTCCCGGCGGCGCGGTGTCGCCCGTGTAACAGACGAGCGGAAAGCGGACCTCGTCGGTCACGTCTTCGCCTTGCATACGCAGATCGCGGATTTGTTCGCCGGCCAGTCCCTGGTATTCCGCTTTGAGTTTGCGGCGGCGATCCCAGACGATGTAGCCCACCGACGGCACCGTGTGCACGGTCTCGAACGCGGTGACGACGTGTTCGCGTGAGATTTCGAATTCGTCCCCCGGTCGGACGCCGATCAGCTCTCACAGCTTGCGGCCGCGGTCGAGCCGATGCCAGGCGCGCAACATCCGCCGCACCTGATCGACCATGTCGGCCGGAAGATAGATCGTGGGGGGATCCATCTTCATCATCCGCCGCCGCGCAACGTAGACCGGAATGGCGGCCAGGTGGTCCAGATGGCAATGCGAGACGAAAAACGTCGACGTCCCCATAAATTCCCAAGGACTGCCGCCGAGATCGAAACCGAGTTTGAGTTCGGGAATCCGCCAATAGCTTTGCACGGCCGCGCGGGAGTAGCCCTCGACCGTCAGTCCTTTGAATTCCAATGTTTTCAGCGGCAGATTGTTCAGCATACTCGATGTCGATTCCCGCGGCGGCGCCGGAGGGTGATTGTTTTCGTTGATAGTCGGCTCGTGTCGGGGACCCATGTACAACGTGATTTCAAAACCGTCTGATGCGACACGCAGACACTTTCATGAAAGGTTCTCGAACAAGCACCACCTGGTATTTAAACTGGTTCTAGCGACACACGGCGGAGAAATTTGTTCGTCGTGGCACGCGACGGGGCCCGAGACGGCTCGGCAGGAGCCTCGCCGGATGGATGTCTCGCTCTTAATCCATGTAAACCGGCTTGCCGGTCTTGATGCTTTCCGCTTCGTGATAGCAGAGTTTCAGCGCGTCGCGGGCCAAAGCACCGGAGAGCAGACGCGGTTCTTCGCCGTTGCGGACGGCGTCGACGGCGACCTGCAACTCGGCCGTAAAGGCGGCACACCACTCTTCGCCGCCGTCGAGTTTCGGTTCTTCCACCGTCCCGTCCGCATGCAGCACAGTGAGCGGGCGATTGAGTGTCGGTTCGCTCCCCAGCGTGGCGAAGTCAAACAAGAGCGTCGCTTTCTCCAGATACAGCTCGAATCCGTGGGCAAAGGGCATCGCGGCCGCCGAAATTCCGCCGCTGGTGCAACTGACCGTCAACTCCGGATCGTCGAACAGGTATTGCGTATCCAGGTATTGGGCATAACCGTCCTCCAAGATTCCGCGCGACTGCACCGCTTTGGGCGTGCCGCAGACCCAGCCGATGAAGTGTGTATCGTGAATGTGCAAGTCGATGCCGGGGCCGCCGGTCTTCGCCGGATCGGCCATGTCGTCCGACCAATCGGGCTTGGAGATCATGCGGCGAAAATGCGCCGCTCGCAGTTTGCCGTATCGCCCCCCCATGATGGCGTCGGCGGCGAATTTGAACTCGGGAAAAAACGGCAGGACATGGGCGACCATCAATAGTGCCCCCGCGTCGCGCGCCGCCTGGACCATCCGGTCGGCCGCGGCAATATCCAGGGCGATCGCCTTTTCCACGATTACGGCCTTGCCGGCGGCAATCGCTTCGAGCGTGACCTTTTCGTGCTGGTCCAGCGGCAGACAGATGTCGACGAGATCAATCTCGGGATCGGCCAGCAGTTCCTGGTAGTCGGAGTAGGTTTTGACGTTTGAGAGATCAACATGTCCGCCGCGGGGGCCGAAGTTGCCCTGAATGCTCGTCCAATCCCCGGCCAGCTTGGCTGGATTTCTGGTGGCGATGGCGGTGACCTTGCCTCCGTCGACCTTCTTGGCACCCTCATAGTGCGTCATGCCCATAAAACCGAGCCCGATAATGCCGATCCGTACCATGCCAAGTGCCTTCTGTGATCTTGCGCGTAATGAAGCGTTTCCTGGGGCGTAACAAGCACCTAGCATTGTGCCCGCAGCGGTTGACGTCAAGTCGCTGCCGGGCAGTTCGTGGCTTAGCTGAGGGGGGCTGCATCGATGAACGCTCCGCGCGACGGCACGCCGTCGATTTGGGAGGCCTGTTGACGGAGCCGCTTGTGTTGACCAGGCGGGCGCTGGATTTTGCCGGCCGAATATTGTCGCGGCGTTTGGACTTGAGTTGGCAGTGCCGCTTCGTCATCATATTCGCTGTCGGTCCGGCATGAGCCGCAAGGACCGTCGAAAAAGGATTGGGTCGTTCGCTGAGGTTAATCGCCTTCCAACTGGTGCAACTGCGGAAGGCGGCCGCTGAGGTTCTCGGCGAACCTGTACAAGGACGCTTTACGGAAGGGGACCGAGACCATGCTAGTCTTGTCACGAAAGGCGGGAGAACGAATTCTGATTGGGAACGACGTCACCATCACGGTCATTCGGGTCGGACCGAACGCCGTGCGATTGGGATTTGACGCACCCAATAGTCTGAACATCGTTCGCGAAGAATTGTGCGCCGACGTCGAGCTACCGGACGCTTTAGGGCCGGTCGAAGCGCATCCTGACGATTTCGCCGCCGCTGGCTGACGGTGGGGGCGCCGTCGCTATTTTCTTGAGAAAACGGATGATTCTGCCGCAAATCGGTGGGATCATCCGGGTTTCATGCTGCGCGGTCGTTAGGATTTCGCCGGGTGAGTGTGTTGGCAGTTGCTTTGGCCCGGATTGGGGCGGTATCATCAATAGGTGCAGTAGAGTCTGATGAGCCCGTCGCGACGGAAATGTCGTTCTCAGGCGATCTTAGGGGATCGCCGACAATCGCGCCGATTGTTCCTCGTCGCATGGTTGATACGGAGTCGTAGCTATGATGAATCTCGAAGGCCCGGGACGCGTCCAGACTTGCGACGGATTATCCCGCCGCGACTTTCTACAAGTCGGATCGCTGGGCGCCATCGGCCTGGGCATGGCCGAAATGACGGCGCTCCAGGCCGAAGGGGCTGTTGCGCAAGACAAAGACATCAACGGCATCATGATCTTCAATCTTGGCGCGCCGAGCCAAGTCGATACCTGGGACATGAAGCCCGATGCGCCGGCCGAGATTCGGGGTCCGTTTCAACCAATTCAAACGGCCGCTGAAGCCGTGTTCATCTCGGAAATGTTTCCGCAGATGGCGAAGATCGCGGATAAACTTTCCTTTGTCCGCAGCGTCTATCACACCGCCGCCGCCGTGCACGATACCGGCCACCAGATGATGCAAACCGGCCGGCTGTTCCGCGGGGGATTGGAGTCTCCGCACGTGGGATGCACGCTCGGTTTCCTCAAAGGCCGCCGCGGAGATTTACCGCCGCACGTGGTGATTCCCGAACTGATGGGGCGCACCGGCGGCAATCTGCCTCACGGACAAGAGGCGGGATTCTTGGGCAAGCAATATGACGCGTTCGTGCTCAATGCCGACCCGTCGGTGAAGGACTTCAAGGTTCCGGACCTGCTGCCCCCCAGCGATTTGCCCGCCGTGCGGACCGACCGTCGTCAGAAGTTGCGTTCGCTCGTCGATCAAAACGTCGCCAAATTCGAGGCGGCGCCGCAGGCAAAATTGCTGGATAAGAATTTCGAACAAGCCTACCGCCTGATGACGTCGACTCAGGCCCGCGAGGCGTTTGACCTGAATCAAGAACCCGACACGGTCCGTGATCGTTACGGCCGCAACCGATTCGGTCAAAGCTGCCTGTTGGCCCGGCGGCTGGTGGAACGAGGCGTGCGGTTCGTCACCGTCAATACGTTTCTGACCGTCTTCAACGAAATCACTTGGGATATCCACGGCTCGAATCCCTTCACTTCGATCGAGGGCATGAAAAAGATCGTCGCCCCCAGTTTCGACCAGGGCTATTCGGCCTTGATCGAAGACTTGGAACAGCGCGGGATGTTGGGCAATACGATTGTTTCCTCATTGGCGGAATTCGGACGGACGCCGAAGGTGAACCCCGCTGGCGGACGGGATCACTGGCCGCAATGCTGGACCGTGTTTTTTGCCGGCGGCGGAATTCAAGGAGGCCGCGTCGTCGGCGCCAGTGACGAAACGGGCGGCTATCCGGCCGATCGTCCGGTGAACCCGGCGGAAATCGCTGCGACGGTCTACGAAGCGCTTGGCATCGATCTGGAGCATCTGCTCCCCGGTCCACAGGGCCGGCCGATCCCCGTGGTCGATTCCGGCGTGCGCGCGGTCCGCGAACTGTTCGCGTAGCGCCGATTCGCTGCAAATAGACAACTTACCCCGGTCGTTCGCCGCATCGTGCGGACGGTTCCCGGAGAAATACCCGCCCCTCCGCAACGACCCGCCGAACCCGTCACACCCACAGTACTATCAATTTGCACAACGGTTTCTGATCATGACGCGAGCACTTGCACTGGCGATTTGCCTGTTACCGGTCATGGCCAACTTGGCTTTGGCTGACGGAGCCGCCGTCTTGCCGGCGGAAGTCACGCTCGACGGCCCCCACGCCCAGCAGAAGCTGATCGTGGAAGAACTGCGGGGCGGCAAGGCGTTTGGTGATTTGACGCTGCAAGCGAAGTTCTCATCGGTCGATCCCCAAGTGGCCACCGTCGACGACCAAGGGCGCGTCCGCCCCGCCGGCGACGGGCAAACGGTGGTTCGCGCCGAGGTGGCCGGGCAAACCGTGGAAGCCAAAATCACCGTCCGCAATTTCAGTCGGCCGCAGCCGCGGAGCTTTGCCAACGACGTGCAAGTTGTGCTCACCAAATCGGGTTGCAATATGGGCGCTTGCCACGGTGCGCAATCCGGCAAAAAGGGCTTCAAGCTGGCCCTGCGGGGTTACGACCACGAGTCCGATTATGCCACGCTCACGCGGCGGTCCCGTGCGCGGCGGGTGATCCCCAGCGACCCGGCGCGGAGTTTAATTCTGCTCAAAGCGACCGGCGCCGTTCCGCACGGCGGCGGCACGCGGTTTTCCACCGAGAGTCTGGAATACCAAATCGTCTCACAGTGGATCGCCGAAGGAGCGCCCGGGCCGAGTCCCGAAGACGCGAACGTGGCAGAGCTGACCGTGCTGCCTGAACAAGTGACGCTCAAACCGGGCGATGCGCAACAGTTCGTCGTGTTGGCGACATACAGCGACGGAAGCGTGCGGGACGTCACCCGCTGGGCGATGTATGACACGACCGAAATGGGCGTTGCCTCCGTCGATGGGCAAGGCAAGGTCGATGTTTTGGGGCCGGGGGAATCAGCGATCACGGCCTGGTTCGGCAGCAAAGTTTCCGTGGCGACCGTCAGCGTCCCGTATGACAACCACGTCGACGGGCAACTTTTCGCGCAAACGTCGCAGGTCAATTTTGTCGACGACCTGGTGCTGGAGAAGCTCAAGACGCTGCGGATTCCGCCGTCGGGGCAGGTCGGCGACGGCGAGTTTTTGCGGCGGATTTTTCTGGACACGATGGGCATCCTCCCCACAGTGGAGGAAGCCCGCGCGTTTTTGGCGGACAGCGCGCCGGACAAGCGGGCGCGGATGATCGAGCAGATTTTGCAGCGACCCGAGTTCGTCGACTACTGGACCTATAAATGGTGCGACCTGTTGCTCGTGAGCAGCAAAAACCTGGACGAACCCGCCGTCTGGTCGTTTTACAGTTGGCTGCGAAAAAGCGTTGAGGATAACAAACCGTGGGACCAACTGGCGCGGGAGGTCGTTACCGCCCGGGGGAGCACGCTCGATAACGGCGCAGCCAATTTCTTCGTCCTGCACAAAGATCCGCAACTGCTGACCGAAGCGACTTCGCTGACGTTCTTGGGAATGTCGATCACCTGCGCCCGCTGTCACGATCACCCCATGGAACGCTGGACGCAGGACGATTATTACGGCATGGCCAACCTGTTCGGCCGCGTGCGGCAAAAAGATGGGAACGCCGCCGGCGAAATCATCGTTTATCCCGTAACGCAAGGGGACGTGCCGCACCCTCGACGGCTGGAGTTACCGACACCCCGTCCGCTGGACGGCGAGCCGTTGGACTTGGACGATCCCCGCGATCGCCGCGAGCACCTGGCGAATTGGTTGACGGCGCCCGAGAATCCCTATTTCGCCCGCGCGATCGTCAATCGCGTGTGGGCCAATTTCATGGGGCGGGGTCTGGTGCAACCGGTCGACGACTTGCGTTCCACGAACCCGGCCTCGAACGAGAAACTACTTTCCGCCCTGGCCGACGATTTGCGGAAGCACAATTATGACCTGAAGCACCTGATTCGCACGATCACCAATTCCGCCGCATATCAGCGTTCGGCCGAGCCGGTTCCGGGCAACGAAGCGGACGATCGGTTTTATTCGCACTTCCTACTCAAGCGGATGCCGGCTGAAGTGATGCTCGATGCCTTTTCGCAGATTACCGGCGTTCCCACCGAGTTCGCAGGCTTCCCCAAAGGCTGGCGGGCTCTACAACTGCCCGACAGCAACGTCGCTTCTTATTTTCTAAATGCCTTCGGCCGACCCCCGCGAGAGTTAGTTTGCGCTCGCGCAGACACGGCGGACACACACGGCACGCCGACGCTGCACCTGACCAACGGCAAGACGCTCAACGACAAATTGAAATCCGACGAGTGCGTCGTTACCGCCATGACCAAAGAGAATTTGACCGATGAGCAAATCATCGAACGGGTCTATCTGGGGGCGTTGACACGCTTTCCCACTGATGCAGAAAAAACAGCACTGCTGGAAGCATTCGCGGCAACGACGTCGGAGGCGGCGGATGAGAAGGGAGCCGAGGAACAGCGACAGGCGTTGATCGCCGATTTCATCTGGGCAACGCTCTCCAGCAAGGAATTTTTGTTTATTCATTAGTGACAACGACGCAGTTTGTTTTTCGTTGTAGGGTGCCACTGGCGGCTTGCCCGCCAGTGCAAATGCAGAGACCGGCAAGAGCGCTGTTGGACGACCGCCAACGGCACCCGGCGACGAACTTCGGGTTGAGGAACGTATGGGTATGCAAAGAATTCAAATGATGCTGATCACCGCGGTGGTCGTCTCGTTGGCAGCGCCGCTCCGCGCGGATGAACCGGCCGAAAAACGGGCCGCGCAGGCGCCGACGTATACCGGTGATGTGCAGCGGGTGTTCAAGAAGTACTGCCTGGCATGCCACAACGCCGACGATCGCGAAAGCGGATTGAGTCTGCACGATTTCGCTTCGCTGCTCCGCGGCGGCGATAGCGGCGAGAAGCTGATTGTCCCCGGCAAACCGGACGAAAGCCGGTTGGTCCTAATATTGACCGGCAAGGAAGAGCCGGCGATGCCTCCCGAGGGGGAAAAGCAGCCCACCGCCGAAGAGATCGCATCCATCGCCCGCTGGATTGAATTTGGTGCCAAGGGACCTGCTAAAGACGAGGTGAAATCGACCGGTTACGACGTCCCGGACGTGCCGCAGGTGCTTCCCAAGGGACCCGTCACGCCGGCGATCGTCTGTGTGGCCGTTTCGCCTGACGGCATTTTGATTGCGGCGGTGCGGCATCGGGAAGTGGTCCTGCTGAACCCGGCGGACGGAAAGGTCGTTGGCAATTTGACAGGCGCCGAGCATCCGCTGAACGCGGTCGCGTTCAGCCCCGACGGCAAACTGGTGGCGGCGGCCGGTGGTCCGGCGGGGATTGGCGGAATTGTGCGTCTGTGGAAAACCAGCGGCGAATCGGTCGCCGTGCTGCAGGGGCACGACGATTCGATCTACGGGTTGGCGTTTAGCCCCGACGGCCAGCTGCTGGCCACTTCCAGTTATGACAAGTTGATCAAGCTGTGGGACGTGGCCGCCGCCAAGGAAACCGCGACCCTCAAACACCACACAGCGGCCGTGTTCGACGTCGCCTTCAGCCCCGACGGCAAGACGCTGGCGTCGGCCGGCGACGATCAGACCGTGAAGTTATGGGACGTCGCTACCGGGGAACGGATGGTCACGCTCAGCGACGCAACCGGCAGCATGAACGCGGTTGCGTTCCATCCCTCGGGGAAGGAGCTGGCGGCGGGGGGCGTCGATAAGACCCTGCGCGTTTGGCGCTTCAACGGCAAGTCGGCCAGAGTTCGCAAGAGCGTGTTTGCCCACAACGCGGCCATTCTGGACGTGGCCTACGCCCCGGACGGCAAGACGCTCTATTCCGCCGCTGAAGACGGACGGATCAAGGTCTGGGATGCGGTTAAGTTAGAACAACGTCAAATTCACGAAAACCTCTCCGATTGGCCGCTCGCGATGGCGGTCAGCAGTGACGGCCAGCGTCTGTTCGCCGGTCTCTACGACGGCAATTTGCTGGCATTCGATGCAGAAAAGCCGGACGCGCCAAGTGTGCTCGTCGCCGGCCGGCGACCCGAACCGGCCAAAGAAGAAAAGGCCGAACCGGCCAAGGTGGCTGCGCGGCCCCGCGATCCGGAACTTTCGTCGATCAGCCCCCGGACCGCGGTGCGCGGAACCACCGCCAAACTAACGCTGTCGGGCCGCAACATCGCTGACGCTGACGCGTTGTTCGTCTCGCCGGGGAATCTGCAGGCTAAGCTGCTCCCCTCCGACGGCAAGGATCCCAACAAGATTCAATGCGAAGTCGAACTCCCGGCCGACTTAATGCCGCGGATGGTCTCATTGCGATTGCACACACCAAACGGCAGCACCGACGACCGCGCGTTTTATGTCGGTCCCTATGCCGAACAGGGTGAGAAGGAAGACAACGACACTGCCGAGAAGGCGACGCCGGTCGAATTTCCCCAGACATTGGTGGGGACGATCAGTCGTAAAGGGGACCGCGACTTTTGGCGATTTGATGCGGAGGCGGGCGCCGAGATTGTCTTTGCGCTCCAAGGCCCGTCGTTCGGTTCGAATCTGGATGCCGAGTTATCAATCTTGGACGGCAGCGGCCGGGTGTTGGCCCGCTCCCAGCGGCATCCGACTGACCGCAACGTCGTGATCGGGCATCGCTTCGAGGAGGCGGGGTCGTATGTGTTGCGCGTCGAGGATCTGCAGTTTTCCGGAGGCGGCGGGCATTACTATTACATCCACGCCGGCCAGTTCGCCTACGTCAACGGGATCTTTCCGCTGGGGATCACCGCCGGAAGCGATACCGGCGGCGAACTTTTGGCGTATGGTTATAACCTGGGGGATGCCGCAAAGATCACCGTCGACGGGAAATCTCCCGGCGGCCGCAACGACCGGTTGCAAACGTCGGCAGGGCCGACGCTCAACACGGTGCGGTACGAAGTGAGTTCATTTCCCGAAATCGTCGAAACCGAACCGAACGACACCCTCCAACAGGCTCCGCTGTTGCCGATTCCCGGCGCTTACAACGGGCGGATCGCTGCCAACTGCTGATCGAAGTCTCCGCCCGGCGGAGCGGATCGTTGCTGGATTCGGTGATCGAGATCTTGACCGCCGATGGTCAGCCGGTCGGCCGCAAGACGTTGCGGGCCGTCTCGGAAACGTTCATCACGCTACGCGATCACAGTTCCAAGCGGGACGGCATCCGCATGCAGAATTGGGACGACTTCGAGATCAACGATTACCTGATGCTGGGAGGCGAGGTGATCAAGATTCGCGCGCTGCCGCTGGGGCCGGATGAAGACATCAAGTTTTTCGCCAATGGCGGGCGCTTGGGATACTTCGGCACGACCCCGCAGGGGCACGCTGTGAATACGACCGTGTACAAGATCGAAGTCCATCCGCCGGGCACATCGTTTCCTCCCAGCGGATTGCCGGTCGTGGCGCTCAACTACCAAAATGATGACGGCGGCCCGGGCCTGGGGAGCGACTCGCGACTCTTTTTCGACGTCCCTGCCGACGGCAAATACCTCGTGCGGATCAACGACGTCCGCGGGCTGTCCGGCGACGATTACTATTATCGATTGGTCGTTCGCCGTCCGCAGCCTGATTTTCGGATCTCGATGAGTCCCGCCGACCCGAACATTCCCCGCGGCGGGCACCTGCCGGTGACGATCAATGCGTCGAGACTGGAAGGGTTCGACGGGCCGATCGACGTGACGATCGACGGGCTTCCCGAAGGCATCACCGCCACGAGCGGGCGGATCGGCCCGGATGACTCCGCCTGCGTGGTGACGTTCTCTGCTCCGGAGAGCGCCGAACAACCCGACGCGCAAAACGGCACGGTCCAGGCGGTCGGTGTGGCCACGATCGACGGAAAGACTGTGGAACATCGCACATCCACCGGATTCGGCAAACATCAAATCGCCCTCTCCCCGCCGCCGACGTTGGAGGTCGAAGTCTCCCCGAAGGAAGCAGTGATTGAACCGGGGCAGGAATTGCGATTCCAACTGAAATTGACGCGCAACTACGGCTTCGATGCCCGCGTGCCGATCGCCGTCGAAAACCTGCCGCACGGTCTCCGCGTATTGCACGTGGGCCTCAACGGTGTGTTGATTCCCGAGGGGCAGACCGAACAGTCTTTCGTCGTGAAATGCGAACCGTGGGCCTCGCCGCAAGCGGTCCAGTTTTTCGCGACCGCCCGCGTGGAGGCGACCGGGGAGCGCAATAGTTCGACCCCCATCACGCTCAAAGTGACCGCCGGCACGCCGGCGGTCGCCGGAGGAGAATGAGCGTGGCTGGTGCACTAGGCGGGCCTCCGCCGTATACCGAGCGCGTGATTTTCGTTGGGCGGGTGCAGGGGGTCGGTTTTCGCTACACGACGCACCGGGTGGCAACCGGCCATCCGGTAACGGGTTACGTCAAAAACCTCCCCGACGGTACGGTCGAATTGGTGGCCCAAGGAACAGAGCCATCGGTCTCGGCATTCATCGACGAAGTCGGCCGGGTCATGCAGCGGTACATTTCGAATAGCGACCGGACATCCATCGCCTCTGAGGAGCAATTCCAGGACTTTTCCATCCGCCGGTGACCGGGAGATCTCTTTGCACCGATTTTGCGGTTCTACGTCGGTCGATCTGTCGAAAAACCGGTGGCGCGCCTGCTCCAGGCTATGACAATCCTGTCCCGCTTCGTTCTACTATGGGAAAACTGCGAGAAATGCCCCCGCCGGGTCCAACGGTCGCGGCGGTCTCAACGTAAAATGGGCGTTCGCCCGGGTCGCCCTGCAGGGGGCGTTGCGCATTGCTGCAGCTACTCCAGCTTGGCACTGTTTTTCTCTTCATTTCTGCGGAATAGTCGTTGTAAGGGAACGCGATGAAAGGTTTTGCCGGCACGCGGATCATTGCCGTGGCCACGATGAAAGAAGCGATTCGGCAGCCGTTTTTCTTTTTGCTGCTGGCGATCGCGTTGGTCCTGATGGTGCTCAACACGTTTTTGCCGTTCTTCTCGCTCGGCGATGACGTGAAGATGCTCAAAGACTGCGGTCTGGCGACCCTGCTCATCAGTGGCTTGCTGCTGGCGGTCTGGACGGCCAGTCAAAGCATCTCGGCCGAAATCGAAGGCAAGACGGCCATTACCCTGCTGTCGAAGCCGATCAACCGCCGGCAGTTTATCGTGGGAAAATATCTGGGCATTCTGATGGGGGTGTTCATTTTCTTCGTCCCCGTGGTGATCATGTTCCTGGCGTGCATTTACTACAAAGTCCCCTACGATTTTCGCGAGACGGCCCGGACGAACTACGTGGCGGCCCACTCGTTGATCGAGATCGTGCAAGTTCTGCCGGGTATCGCGCTAATCTTTATGGAGGTCTGTATTCTGGCCGCGATTAGCGTGGCGATTTCGACGCGAATGCCGATGGTGGTGAATATGGTGGCCTGTTTGGCGATTTTTGTCGTGGGGCACCTGACGCCGACGCTTGTCAATTCGGGCGCGTTGCAGAACGAGTTGGTCGACTTCTTCGCCCGCTTGATCGCCACAGTGCTGCCGGCGCTGGAAGTCTTTAACGTGCAGGCGGCCGTCGCCACCGGGGCGCCGGTTCCGGGAGATTATCTGGGTTGGTCGGCCGTCTATACGTTGGCCTACAGCGTCGCGGCGATATTGCTGGCATTTATTCTTTTCGAGGACCGCGATCTCGCGTAAAATGCCCGAAACGGGGACGGCGCGACCAGCCGATGGCTTGGCGGCGTGCCGGCCGAGTGACGACGCTCAATCGCCCAGCCCCGTTTGGCTGGGTTTTTTGTTATCGGGTCAACCGGTAATCCTCCGACCGCCGGGGGTCAGGGAGTCGCGCAAGTGCCGTGGCGCAGACCGGGCTGCTTTGCACGCAGCACTGAGGCGGCCGGGAACGAGATGCTGCTGACGGAGCGAGAAACGTCAACTCCAGGGAAGGAGCGTGTCTCAAGTCGTGGCACGGCGACTCGAACGTGTTTTGTTGAGACGTGGCGAGTTTCGCGTCAGTTTTCGCGAGACTTCTCCTAACGGACGTGCGTCCCACCCGACATGCTCCGGTCGTGTATGCCGAAATCCTGCGCGAGGTCGTGATCGTGGTCAACAAGGATCCTCATCCCCTGGAACGGCTCGTTTCTCGAAAATCGCTGTTTCGCGGCGCGGCGCTTCAGTGTCTACTCTGGTCGGCCGGTGGCTCGATCCTGCTCTGCTTGTTGTTGATCCAGGGCTGGTTGCTGGCGGGCGTCTTGGTCGACCGCGGGCGGCTGGAGCTGACGGCCGCCGAATTTCAGGAATTGCAGGATTACGTGGCCCCGTACCGATCGGCGCCGCTGGCGATCGGAATCGACGTCGTCGATCACGTCGAATTGACCAACAGCGGCATCCTTCCGGCGGTCTGGCACGAGCGGAACTGCGTCTGCGGCAAATTGCTAGCGGCTGCGCACGGCCGCATTGCCGCCCTGCGGAGCAATTCCTCGACGGTGACGTTTCTGGCGATCATGATCGCCGTGACCGGCGTGTTGTGTGCGATGATGTATTCGCGGGGGCGGACATATGCCATGCGCGAGGCGGTCGGCATCACCACCGCGCAGCGACGGGCCGTGCATCGCCAGACGCTGCGGCTGGCTCCGTCGTTGCTGCAGGACAGTCATAACGGAGAACTGCGGACCCTCTTCTCCTCCGACATGGATCAACTGCAGGAGGGTCTGTATCACTGGACGCTGCGCTGGGCGCGGGAACCGTTGAAGCTGCTGTTGCTGGGTGTATTGGTCATCGCCGCGGGTCCGATCGTGGCGGTCGCCGTGTTGCTCCTGCTACTGGGAAGCTGGCTATTGATCGCTTGGCAGAAACGGATGGGACGTGCACAGCGGGGGTTGGGCCGATCGCGCTCGGAGGAAAAATTGCGGGTGTTGGCGGAGACCCTGAACACAACGCGGTTAGTGCGGGGCTACGGCAAGGAGATGGAGGCCTTTGAGGACGAGCAGTTTCAGCAAAACCTTGCGCAACTGTCGCAGGATACGATGCAATGGATGCGCCAGGATTGGGTGCAGCGTTGGGGTTTGACCTCGCTGGCCGCCATCATCGGTGGAGTGGTCGTGGCGTTTGTGGGACATCAGATTCTCAGTCCCACGTCGTCGCTATCAATGCCGTCGGCGATTTTGATGTTGGCGGCGATCGGCTGCATGCACGTGCCGCTGCGAAAACTGTGGAACCTGCCGCGCGACGTAGCGGACGGAGCGCTTGTGGCAACGCGAATCGACAATTATCTGTCACGAGTGCCGCACGTTGGACAAGCGGTGGGAGCCAAGTTCCTGCAGCCGATGTCCAAGTCGCTGGTCTTCGACAACGTCGTCTTCGAGAATTCCAACCATGAGTTATTGCTCGACGGCTGCAGTTTTCAGGTCAAGGCGGGAACGCAAGTGGCCGTGGTGTCGATGGATCCCTGGGAAGCGCGAACCGTCGCGCACCTGCTCCCGCGGTTCATCGAACCCAAATCGGGGCAGATTCTCATTGACGGCGAGGATGTCGCCTGGGTGACGCTCGACTCGCTGCGGGCCGAAGCGATCATGGTCAGTGCCCGCGACCCGTTTTTTACCGGCAGCGTCCTGCAGAACATCCGTTGCGGCGATACGCACTTTTCCCTGCAGGAAGCGACCGAAGCTGCCAAGATCACGCACGCGCACAATTTCATACTCAAACTGCCGCAGGGCTATGAGACGATCATCGGCGAGCACGGCGAACAACTCGATCCCGGGCAGGTGTTTCGCTTGGGTCTGGCCCGCGCAATACTCCGTGATCCGGCTTTATTGATCATCGAGGAACCCGAGGAAACGATGGATGACGCGGCCAAGTCGCTGTTGGACGACGCCTACAACCGCATCGGCCCGGGCCGCACGATCATCTTCCTGCCGCGGCGGATGGCCACCTTACGGCGGGCCGGCGAGATCATCGTGATCCACAAGGGGAAAGTCGGCGGACGTGGCAATCACGCTGCAGTCGTCAAGTCATCGCCAATCTACGCGCACTGGGAGTATTCGAACTTCAACACCTTCCGGCACGAGATGGCGGTGAAGTCCTAGCGGCACAGTGCCCCGCTGGCACAACGTACCGGGTTACCTTTGATTTATTATCATTGAGCTGAGTCAAAACTGAGGGTGGCCCGACTGCGTAGCGGTTGGGTGCCGGGTAGGCACAAGAAGTTGCGCCATGCGCGTCCAAATTCGACGACAAGCGCACAGGGCGCGGCTTCTTGTCGCTGCGCGACCCAGCCAATTCTGGCTGGGCCTCCCGGAGACGTTTGGCTGCGGATGTTTGCTAGTCTCGGCGCAGCTTCATGTAGCAGAATTGGTGCCGTGCGTTGAACAGCCGGCGGAAGCTGAGGAGGACCACGCCCACGGTTCCCATCGCGGTTCCCGACGCGATCAGAAACATGATCACGATCTGATATTTGACCGCCTGCAGCGGATCGACGCCCGCCAATAACTGACCGGTCATCATGCCGGGCAGGCTGACGATGCCCACGACCATCATGGAATTGATAATCGGAATCATGCCGGTGCGGA
>CALFYU010000349.1 GCA_937952455.1 uncultured Planctomycetaceae bacterium | reverse complement strand
CGGCCTTTTTCACAGGAATGATCGACGAGGATGATTTTTTTTTTTTTTTAAGGCCGTGCAAAAGCAAATCGATCGAGAGAGAACCGTAGCTGCGAATTGTGGTGCTGAATCGACAAACCGACATGCTTACCGAACCGGTCACAGCCCGCAACCAATGCCGCGAAAAAACGTGAACAATAACCCCACCATCGCCTCGACGCAGACCCGCATAGAAATGACTGTTAGTATATTTGGTAACTACGAAGACAATACAATTTCTACGTTATCAACGGGGAGTCGGAAGTGTCAAGTTGATTCCCCGTTCGCCTGTCAAAACATCGTCGCCACACTGCACAATTGGGGGGAATGACAGGAAACGAGACATGCTGCCGTTGGTCGGGATGAAGGGCCAGGTGCGCCAGGAGCATTGCGCTGTGTCGTCCGGGACGGGGCAAAGCCGCCGGTATTTCGGGTAAATACGGAGATTTCGATTGTCCTGCGACGATGAATTCCGGATACTCGATGGGTAAAAATCGCATGCCGCGATCGAATGCCTCGACGTTTGACGGTTCGCCCCCCGCCGAGCCGGTCCCAGAATCGAAGTCCCCGCCATGCCATTGCTCTACACCGATCCGCTGTTCCTCGAACACAAAACCGGGCATCATCCGGAGTGCCCCGAGCGATTGTCGCGGATTTTGGCTGTACTTGACGGCAGCGAACTCGATAAGCGGTTTACCCGCCCGCGCTTTGAAGAGGCGACGGGGGAACAAATTGCCCGCGTGCACAATGCGAACTACGTTCAGCTGGTGTCGAAGTTTGTCGAGAAAGGGGGCGGACGCATCGAAGCGGACACCGTCGTCAGCCCCCGCTCCTACGATGCCGCCCGGCTGGCTTGCGGCGCGGGAGTTGCCGCCGTCGACGCAGTCCTCAAGGGGGAAGAAACGCGCGCTGCCTGCCTCGTGCGCCCGCCGGGACATCACGCTCTGCGACACCAAGCGATGGGGTTCTGTCTGTTCAATAACATCGCGGTGGCCGCGTTGCATGCGGTGAAAGGGCACGACGTCTCCCGCGTGCTGATCGTCGACTGGGACGTGCATCACGGCAACGGCACACAGGCGACGTTTTATCGCTCGGAGAATGTCTATTTTCTCTCGATCCACCGCCACCCGTTTTATCCCGGAACAGGGACCGAAGATGAGACGGGTGAAGGCCCCGGTTTGGGAACGAATATGAATCTGCCGATCAAATTCGGCACGTCGCGGGACGATTACTTTTCGAAATTCCAAATTATGATCAGCGACATCGCCTCCAAGTGCCGGCCGGAGTTGGTGCTGCTCAGTGCGGGGTTCGACGCGCACCGCCAAGACCCGATCGGTTCCCTCGGCCTGGAAACGCACGATTACATCATGCTGACGCAACTCGTCGCCGACGTCGCCAACGAGTACGCCGGCCGGCGTCTAATCAGCTTCCTTGAGGGCGGATACAATTTAGAGGTGCTGCCCGATTGCGTGAAAGTCCATCTGGAGACCTTAGCTGGCGACACGGAAGGCATTTGAGTCAGTGGTGCCGGACATGATTGTGCGCGGGTCTCCCACAGTAGGCTTGAGGCCTGAGGCCACAGGCTTGAGGCTGGGTAGGGACACGAAACGTGCGCACTATCGTTTCGCTTTTCTGCCGACTGCCCTCTGCCTTCCGCCTACATCTTCCGGCCACTCAAATTTGTTGTGCGCCGGTCTCCCGACCCCGCATTAGCCCGACCTCAGGTCTCCCATCGGCCCGAATCAACCGTCCTAAATCGAAGGGTGCGTCGCGACGCACTCTCCAGTTTTCGCCCTCAATCGTGCTATTCGGGTCGGATGGTTCCCAACTCGTCTCCTTCGGCGATCTCGGTTCCTTCCCGGGCGATGATCGCGGTTAACGTACCGGTGCAAGGAGATGGCACGTCGAACGTCATGCCGGGGAGCATAAGCTCCACCAACCGATCCCCTGCAAGCACGCTTTGCCCGACCTCCACGAACCACAAGCTGACCCGCAGCGGCTGTCCTTCGTTGCCGAGTGGGGGAACTACAACCGAAACGGACATCTCCCCTGTTCTTTCCACAGAAATCCTTAGATCACATCTCAATACCGCGGCAGCGAGGGGTCGATCTCGACGGCCCAGACATCGATTCCGCCGGCCATGCTTTTGACGTCGGCGAAACCTTGTCCATTCAGCCAGGCCGCCACCTGCAGGCTGCGGCCACCGTGATGGCAGTGCACGATGATCTCGCTGCCCCGATGCGGCTCCAATTCGCCGAGCCGCTCTTGAATCTCGCTCATCGGCAGCAACTGCGCCGCAGTGATCTTCACGACCTCGTACTCGTCCGCTTCGCGACAATCCAGAAAATAAAACGTGTCGCCGCGGTCGAGCTTTTGCTTCACGGCGGCGCAACTGATTTCCAGCGGGTGCAATTCCGATTCTGGCATGACTAGGCGGCTTCGACTAATATCTGGCGATTGAATCGTTTCGGGCGAGATACTCCCGGACCACGGCGATCTTAGACCGCAACGATCCAAATGACAACGCCGCTCGCTCAGCACCGTAATTCCTTTCGCCCCGTTCCGGAAACCGCGCCATGCCCGAATCGCCGTCGCGCCTCACGCCCCCGGTGAACATCGCCTTGATCGGTTGCGGACAGATCGGGCGCCTGCACGCCCAGCGGCTCTCGCGCGATCCGCGTGTCTCGCTGATCGCCTTGTGCGACCCGCTGCGTGAAAACTGCGACCGCCTGGCGGGCGAGTATGCGGCCGGTGCCGAAGTTTTCACAGAATTCGACGCGCTGCTGGCCTCGCCGCTGGACGTCGACGCCGCCGTGATTTGCACACCGACGCAGTTACACTACGAACAGACGATTGCCTGCCGGAATCGCGGTTGGCACCTGTTGTGCGAAAAACCGTTGGCGGAATCACGCGAGCGGATCTGCGATTTGATTGCCCAGGCCGAGTCCGGCGGGCCGCTGTTGTCGGTGGCCTATCAGCGGCGGCACTGGGCCATCTATCAAACGCTGCGCCAAGAACTGCAATCGGGCCGCTGGGGACCAATTGAAACGGTGACGTTTGACCTGGCCGAGCGCTGGCAACAAACGATCGCCGGCACATGGCGCGACAGCCCCCAGCACAATCCGGGCGGATTTCTGGGGGAT
>CALFYU010000348.1 GCA_937952455.1 uncultured Planctomycetaceae bacterium | reverse complement strand
TCGCGCACGTTGACCGCCTCCAAACGCCCGGCGATCTCAAATCGCAGCGGCACGTCCCGCTGCGCGCCTTCGATGATTCCGCTGGCAAAAATCACTGGCCGTTCGCTGGCCGCCACCGCTTCCTCTTCAGTGGGCGCGCCGGAAGTCGACGCCCCCGCCGACCAATTGTGGAGCCACGGCATCTTCTCCGGCGACGTCATCGCCACCACCGCACCGATACCCATCGGAATCACAATTAGAAATAACCACCGCATTGCTATGTCCTCACTGCGCGGTCGCGACCGCCACATGATTCACTTATGAGCGTGTTCCGCCTTTATTGTCTCAAAGTTCCACTAAGCCCGCCTACTCGACAAGCACCGCCGCGAACGACGGCAAGCCGTCGGTTTGGGATTTCGTTTTTTCTAACTCAAAAATCCGTGTTTTATCCGTGTTTCATCTGTGGCTCAAAAATCGGCGGCGTGGTGCATCATCGAACATCATTCGCCGAGACCGTTTGGCCCGCGCGGTTCAGCGCTAGTGCCCGTTGCTCCGCCGTCGATTCGTTGATCCGTCCATCGACCAGGTGCAAGATCCGGTCGGCCAAAGAAAAAATCCGCGAGTCGTGCGTCACCACCACGACCGTCTTTCCCAGAGATTTCGCCAGTCTGTTCAAAGTTTTCATCGCACTCAGCCCCGACTCGGCGTCTAGCGAAGCGGTCGGTTCGTCCGCCAGAATCAGCTCCGGATCGCCCGCCAACGCACGCGCCAGCGCCACGCGTTGACGTTGTCCCATGCTCAATTGCGACGAACGATGCTCCGCACGGTCCGACAAACCGACGAGATCCAACAGCCGCCGCGATTCCGCTTGCGCCGTCCGCGAGGGATAGCCCAACAGGTCCAAGGCGACCTTGACGTTTTCCCAAGCCCTTAGTCCATTGAATAAATGAAACCGCTGAAAAACAAAACCGATATTTTCCCGGCGAAACCGAGCTTTCTCCTTGGTGTTCAGCGTGCTGACGTCGTGATCCAAAATCCGTAACAACCCCCGATCGGGCGAAAGGATGCAGCCCAGAATTGACAGCAACGTCGTCTTACCGCTGCCCGACGGGCCGACCAGAAACACGCATTCGCCGCGCAGCACCTCCATGTCGATCCCGTGCAAGACGCTCGTCTTGATCGATCCGGACCGATAGGTTTTTTCGATGCCGCTGGAGAGAATGATCTGCTGACTCACGGGTTTCGCTTATCCTTGAAGTACAATGGCCGGGTCAATCCGACGCAATCGCTGGAAGGGGAGCACCGACGCCACCAGACAAATGGCCGCCACCAGTCCGATCCCCCCGATTCGCAGCACCGGCGGAATCTCAATGGGAGCCAGTGGGGTCGAGCAGTACGTTTCCGCCACCCAAACAATTCCCATGCCAATCAACGTGCCAATGACCGCGATGAATGCGGCTTGCACCAGTACGACTTGCAATATTTGACCGTTCTCCGCCCCGATTGCCTTAAGCGTCGCGAAGTCGGCAACGTGATCCAACGCGAGTGCATACAGACTTTGGGCCACCATTAATAATCCGACCAATAGCCCAAGCACTGTCGCCAAACCGAAACTGATGCCGATTCCCGTTCGATTCATCCAGTAGTCTTGTGAAATTTGGCGGAATTCGTCCGCCGTGTAAACCGACGCACCCGGTACGAGATGCCGGATCTCTTCGCTCAGCTGATCGACGTTCACGCCATCAGCCGCTTGAACCAGAAAATATGAGCAATACCCCTCGCGGATTCGGGCGTACTGGCGAGCTGAATCAATGCTGGTGAACACATAAGGCGTGGTCATAAAACCGATGACGCCATCGGTAAACCCAGTGATCTTGGCACGATGGCCGCTGATCTCAACCACGTCGCCGATTTGGGCGTACCCCAACTTACGGGCATCAAGCCGGTCGATTGTAATCGAATCCGGACGGTAGACGTATGTTTCGCCCCCTTCGTCAACGTTCCATGCAGCGCCGATTTTGGAACTTGGATCGATGCCGATGATCCACAGCGTCTCAAAGCCTCCATCGGGAAGCGATGCAATTCCCGGCTGGACGATGTATGGGTCGGCTAAAACCACACCCTGGAGTCCGCGGAGGCGGTTGAGCCATTCAATCGGAATGTCGCTGGCCAGGTCAACGTTTTCCACCAAACGTTTCCCGACCCAGATGTCCGCGTCCGTGTGATCGACGAGCAAACTGGCCTTATGGATAAGCCCCATATACAGTCCACCCTGAACATTGACCAACACCAGCGAGAAGATGACTCCCGTCAGGGCCGTGATCAGTTTTCCGCGATTACTCAGCAGGATTTTTAGGGCAAAGGTCAGCATCGCACGACCACCAGCGGGGCAGGGTCGGCGTCCGTGTGGTTTGGATTAACACAACAGACTGGGGATGGTTAAGCCGCCTTCCTCGGCAGCGTCCGCAAATTCGTCGACTTCAAAGCGGTTCATGGGTGATGAGGAAAGTTCGTCCACCGGGATGGGAGTCCCAAAAAACTGGTTGTAGCAGGCCGGACGTTCCACGTCGATCCGCGGGAAGTTCAAAGCACAGGCCACGGCCGGGTTATTGCGGACCGACGGAAACGATCTGAGGTCGCCGATCTGCTCAAACCCCATAAACCGCATATAAAACTGCGCGTGCCGAGGATGCACGGCGATCAAAAACTGGTCCATGCCGTTGTGGCGCGAGTGCTGCGCCATAAGCCGCGTCATCTGAACGAACAACGGCAAAGTCTGCTTGACTTGCTGACGGCGATGCGCCAGGCAGGAGACTTCGCCCAGTGAATAGCCCTGACGCCGCAATTCGTTCACTTCGTTTCCGTAGATGCCCTCCATCGGCAAACCCAACTCGCCGTCGCCGATCAGAGTCACCGTGCCGATGATCTCTCCTTGGTAAACGGCAATGAATATGTTGGTCGTCGGCAGCAAATGAAAAGGGGTGACCCGCATTTGAAACCGGTTTGGCTCGATCAGCCCCGTCTCAACATAGGCTTCGTAGACCAAGTTGAATGCCGCCATGCGTTCGTACTGGGTACTGGCAATGCGGTAGGAGATCTCATTCAGAGGCGCGACGGGAACATCGGCCGAGATGTTCAATGTCGCATCGGCCGCGGCTACCATGACTGCTCCAGTTGAAAATCTAGTCCATCGTGGAAAACCACGAAGTTTGGGTAACGTCTTTTCAACCATAGCTTACAGATTCCGTTTCCGTGATTTTGAACCCCCGCCCCTGGGGTCCGCGTTGCGATTTATTGGTCCAGTCGTTGCTATCCGGATAAAAAGAACTCGAATACAAACAAAATCAGCAAAACAACTTGCGCCAAAAGCTTCCGCCGCGCTCTTCGCGACGGGACTTGCCCGCTCGACTCCGAGTGCCATTCGGCGAATCGCCAAATCCCGACGGATCATCAGAATTCGCACGATTTTCCGAAGCGATCACGCAGGTTGTGCCGATTGTCATGATGAAACTCACTCACATCGTGCAATCACCCGCACCAACCGCCAAATTGGACTCGGTTGTCTGAAAATCACATCACTTGTGCGGTGCAAATTGCTGTTCGGCAACTTCATTCAACGACCGACAATTTCATCGACTTGTCGCCGCCGTCACTACGCGGTGTATCTCGTCTATTGTTCACATTTTGCCGGGAGGACCGGTGGTGGGGGTCATAGTTTTCCTCACGCGTCTGACCGATACATGGATAATCCGGTGAGAGGCTCACTTCTTTGCCGTGTCAACAACGAGTCCCTATGACCTGCTTGCGACATACGTCGAAGCAAAAATTCAGCCGACACAATTGGCGAACCGGGTGCGCGGGACGCTCCTTTGTCGTAGAGTTCATTGAAAGGCGAGGTGATATGACGGCCGAAACGGCCGAAGAGAGAGGGGCATGGATTCGGTGATGCGAAATGCGGCAAATTCACCGCAAAGCGACGCGCGTTATAGCACCGCGCTCACGAATCTAGAACACAGATTCGCGCAAAATCCCTAAAAGCACCATATCCTAAAACACTGCATCCTTGCGAGAGTTGGCCCGAAACTCCTATTTTACTCCCTTTCATCTAAGTGCAATGTTTGAGTCGACCGAGGTCCACATTCGATTCCATTTGACATTCTTCAGATGATAGAGTAGAGAGCTTACGTAAACAATTTGGATAAGGCAACTCGACGGGCCGCTTTTTTGGCAAAATCTTGCCAACCGGAATTTTCAGTATGGCCATGACCGACCAAGACTTGATCGCCATCAAGGATCGGCTGCAAACCGGATATTGCAATCCGCATTGGCGGAAACATGTCGTCGACCTCATCTCAGAAGTCGAACGCCTGCAGTCGCTGCTGGATGCCATTACCCGGCTCTCCGCCATCGATGCGGGCGACTTCCACCACGACCCCGGCTCGGACACCGTCATTCTCTAATTTGCGACGCCAGTTCCGGCAGCACCTGCTCGATATGGGGGCGGCCCATCGACAGTTGCCGCTTCAGATCGCGATAGCCGGCGACCGCCGCAGTGCGCCGGGCGGGATCCGCCGGTTGCTTGACCGCCCGCAGCAGCACATTCTTGGCCGTGTGCTCCAGGTCGATAAACTCCACCACGGACGCCGCGTAGCCGCAGATTTCCAGGGCCGCCGCGCGGAGGGCATCGGTGGCCAGGGCCGCAAAACGCTCCTTGAGAATCCCGTGAGCGGTCAATGCCCGCAGGTCCCGGTTCTCAATGGTGCGCGCCAATTCGTGCTGGCAACAGGGAACCGCCAGAATCACCTCCGCGTTCCAACGGACGGATTGGGCGATCGCGTCATCGGTGGCTGTATCACAGGCATGTAGCGAGACCGACAAGTCAACCCGCTGCTCGTCGGCGAACCGGCTGATGTCCCCCGCTTCGAAATTCAGTCCCCGGCAGCCCAACGTCTCGGCGACCTGGCGGCACGTCGCGATCACGCTCTCCTCGCGATCGACCCCAGTGATGTCGACGTCGAAATCGTGAATCACTGTGAGCAAGTGATGCAGAGCAAACGTCAAATAGCTCTTCCCGCACCCGAAATCGATCACCCGCACCCGGCGGTCCCGCGGAAGATGTGCGACGACGTCGTTAACGATTTCGAGATACCGGTTGATTTGGCGGAACTTCTTGCGCTTGGATGCGCGGACGCTGCCGTCGCGACTCATCACGCCGATCTCGATCAGAAACGGACACGCGAGCCCCTCGGGAATGAGATATCGCTTTTCGCGATCATGTGCTTGAACGGCCCGGCGCTTCGTGGCGGCGTGGCGTTTGACTTTGAATGAACCGTCTCGCCGCCGGCGCAACACGTAGTCGCACTGCGTGGTGAACAGGTGCCCGTGCTCAAAATCCACCTGCATTAGCTCTGCCAGCCGCTCGGCTGCTGCTTCCGCTGACAAGTTTTCGTGCGTCTCCTTCTTGGGAAAGTGGAAGGTGAATTGCACAGCGGTCCGGTTTTTGAGCGCAACCGGACGCGCGGTGACCTTTTGATATTCCACGGCCGCCGCCCGCCGGCGTTTGCTCAACGTGCACTGCACAAAGCTGCCGTCGCGCAGCACCTGGGAGAAAAGCTCACGCGGCAGAGATTGATGTGAGTTCGTCGCGGAATGCATCATGTCACCACGCGCTTCCAGGGAGGGGTCGCGGTCAGGTTGGCCATATTGTCGTCGAACGCCTCCCGCGGAGAGGTGGGCAAGAACTTCAGCTTCGTGCTGTGGCTGCGATGAATGATCCAGGCGCCAAAGCGCCGCGAAATATTTTGAATCATCGTGCTGGGTACGAAGAACGCGCGGGGGTTATCCATCAGCGACTGCGGCATAGCGTCGGCCTGCTCGGGCGCGAGTCGTTGCGGCCAATAC
>CALFYU010000347.1 GCA_937952455.1 uncultured Planctomycetaceae bacterium | reverse complement strand
CATCGGCCTGTCGTTCGGACAACCGACGTGCTCCGCGGTCCATGGCCCGCGCGGCCCCTTTGAGCGCCAGTGCGAAGACTTCGGCGGCGGTGAGTGTTTCAATGAGTTGTTCGGTTTCCGATTGAAGCCCGCGTTGGACTTCGGTCAGACCGAGCAGTGAGCGCAGCGTGCCGCGGGACCACTTGCCCTGCTCCGTATAAAGAACCTGTAGCCGCACGGTCTCGTCAATCACCCCTTGTTGGCGAGGAATCATGGCCTTTAATTCGTCAGCAATTTTCTCGAGTTGTTCCTGTGCGAGTTTTTCTTCCGCCTGCCGCCGCTCCTCGGCGAGTTCGCGTTGTGCCTGCTGGAGGTCGTCGAGCGCTTCCTGGGCCTGCTGCTCGGCGGCGATCGGGTCGTCCTTGTTTAATTGCTCAGCGGCTTGTTTCTGGCGGTCGGCGGCGCGGTCAGTCGAGTCGCGGCCCCGACGGATCTGCAGCCGCCGCAAACGCCGGGTCAATTGTTCCGCTTCTTCGCGAAGTTGCTGTTGCTGCTTGGCGAGTTTTTCCAATTCCTGCTGACGCTGCTCGGGGTGCTGCAGCTCTTGAGCTTTTTTTATCTTGCGCAACAGATCCTGTTGCCTGTCTTTCAGTTTCTCCAGTTCCTGCTCGTGCTGTTTCAACTTCTTGATTAACTCTGTCGTATCGTTGTTGCGGCGGTTGTGGAGCGTATCGTGCAAATCTTCGAGTTGTTTGAGTAGTTCCTGCTGATTCTGGGTGGCGTTGCCGACGTCGTTTTGTTGCAGTTGCCGGGCCGTTTCCCGCATTCGCGCGGCGGTGCCTTGTTCTTGGAGTTGGTCCGCGACGTCTTCCAGTAGTTGCGATTCGGTGGTGTTCTTGTCGGAGTCCGCCTTGAGCGTTTCGTCGACTTTCGTTTTTAGCTGATCCAGGCGCTTGGCCGTTTGCCGTTGGCGTTCGCCCAGTCGCTCCAGGTCGGTTCGCTCTTGCGGCGTCAATTCGGCGGCGGATTTGGTGAGTGTCTGCTTGCCGAGTTTCTCCGCTTCCTGGTTTAGTTCTTTTTGCGACTGGATGAGTTCGTCGAGATCGCCCGACAGGTCGCGGTGCGTGCGCCATTGGGCCATGTCCTTGAGGACTTCGGCGAGCGATTCGGAGACGATTTTTTGGTTTTTCTCGGCACGGGCCAAAGCCTGTTTCTGTTCGCCGGGCGCGGCGGCCGATTCCGGTGGTGATTGGGCATCGGTTTCCTCTTCCGCGTTGCGACTTTGTTCCCGCTTGCGGACGGCGGTGAGGTCTTCTTCGATCTGCGGCAGGTTCTCCTGGGCGAGACGTTCGATTTCAGCGTCGAGTTTGTGCATGCGGCCGGACGTTTCGGAATCGTCGATGCGGTTGTCGCGAAGGTCCTCGAGCAGTTGCTGCGCGCGTCTCCGGCTGCCGGTTTCCGGATCGGCCAATCGCTTGGCGGTGCGGCGCTGGGCCATTTCGGTCTGCTGTAAGGTGTCGACGTCCTGCGGCCGCAAACGGCCTGTTTCGTCCAACTGAATCTGGAGTTGGCGAACCTGTTCGTGAGCGGCATCTTGCTGTTTTTGCGCTGTTTCGAGTTCGGCCATGATGTCTGCCTGCCGATCGGCCAGTTCCTGACGTTTTTCTTCGGCCGTGACGACGGTCAACACGCGCGGCAGGCTTTTGCCGACGTGCGGATCACCCAGATCGAAGGCGTCGGTGGCTTCGGCGTGGAGCGTGATTGTGTCACCGGGTTGCAGGTTTAGCGCCGACAGGTCCATTTCATGTTCGGCGTCCTGGTGGCGCGGGCGCGATGCGTCGCTGAATAGCGAGACGACCTGTTCCTCCTTTGCCGGATCGCTCCCCTCATCGGCGCGGGCTACGTGATACACGAGGCGGATTTCTTTGAGGCCCAGGTCGTCTTTGGCGACCATCCGCAGCGGTACCTTGGCCTGCGGGGTGACGCGCAGGTTGGTGGTCGGCCGTGTGATTTCGATCTCGGGGACGCGGTCTTCGATGCCCCGCAGGTCGTAGTGGCGGCTTTGTCCTTCGTCGCGGCCCTCGCGGTCGCGAAATGCCAGCCAATAGGAGGAACTGCCCGGCTCGCGGACCATGAATTCCGTCTGGAGAGACATACCGTCCTGGCCGACGGCCAAGGATTGGCTCTCTTCGTAGACGTGCAGTTGCGCATCCTGCAGCGGCTTGTCGGCGCGGGCTTTCAGGGAGACCTTCGTTCCGATCAGGGCGTCGACATGTCCGGCGCCGGGCGGGAGGTCGACGGCCGGTTTTTCCAGATAGGCTGGCGGGGTCAGCGTGACTTGAAATTCCTCCAGGTTGGGGGGAATCACGGCTTCGATTGTGAACCATGGCATTTCGTGGTCGTCGCCCGCTTCGACGCGAAACTGGATGGGGCCGTCCACGACCAAGAGGCTGGTCATGAAGACGTCGTGTGCTTGATCTTTGGCGTCCTTGATTGAAACCGGCTGGAGTGGTTGGGCGGACTGTTGATCGTCGGGAAAGCGGTAATGGATCGTCCCGCTGTCGGGCAAGCCTCCGCGGGCGTTGTCGACGTGAATCGTGAGGGTCTCGCCGACGGCGATCCGTAACGGTCTTTCGGGTGACAGAATCGTGTTAAGATCCTTACTTAGAACACGCAACTCGGTTTGTTTCGGCCACCGTGTTTCCGAAAGCGGGAGGACCATCCGCTTCAGGGCGATGGACGCATCGGCGCGATTCAGGCCCACGAGGATAGCGGTGACCGCGCAGACGGCCGTTGCCGCGAGCATGATTCGCCGGACGCCGCGCGTCTCGACGACGTCATCGAAATCCACGCTGCTCAGATGTTGGGTCGTTTGGGCGATTACCCGCCGCTGCAAATCGGGCGATCCGAGGTTGGGATCCATCCCGCTGCCGAGAAACTGAACGGTGCTGGCGAGACTGTCCCGGAGGTCGGGGTGCAGCCGTTCGATGCGGAGCGCCAAATCGAGATCGTTCAATTGCACCAACAGCGGGGCCATCAACCGCCGATAGGCGACAATGGCGGTGGCGCCGACGACGGCCAGGCTGAGGATGAGCCGCACGCCGGCGTCGCTAAAGCGAAATAGCCAGTCGGCGATGCCGATGAGGGCCATCGATCCCACCAGGACCGTGATCAGCCAGCAGACTCCGTTGATCAGCAGGGTCCGCCGCACACGACGGCGCAGGTCGGTGAGTCGCGTTTCCAAGGGGGTGAGCATCGTTAGTTATTGTCCCTCGCACATCGGGGAAATACAGCTTCGATCATAGCAATCGCAGCCGCTTCCGCAAAATCCATTCTCCGCACAATAGCGCCACGAACAGGGCCATCGTGAGCCAGAAGTTCCAAAGTTGTTTGGGGGCCTCGGTTTCCAAGGGGACCGGGTGTCCGGGGGGGACGGCGGCCAGCATGGCGTCGATTTCCAACAACGAGTGATACTCGCCGCCTGATATTTCGGCCGTTTGCGTCAATTCGGAGACGTCCATTTTCACGGTGCGCATTTCCCCCATGGGGGACGTGACGCGAAAATCGACGCTGGGGGGAGCGTTTTCAAAGGTGGGCGATGCGACATAGGCATGGTACGTGCCTTCGGGAGGTTGAGAAAAAGTGCCCTCGAAAATCGTCGGCGCCTGTGGCAGCCGTTTGAGTTGCACTTGCCGCCGCGGTCCTCCCCGCTGTTGAACAACCACGGTGACGGCCGTTTCGGCGGCAGAAATCAAACGGTCATCCAGGAAGTTCACGCGAAATTGCACGGGCGTGCCGCGTATGTATTCCTTGCGGTCCACCGTCAACTCGGCGCCGCGGTCGCGGCCCAGGAGCTTTGAGCGGCTGAGGTAACGAATCACGTGTACCCGATACCGACCGCCGTCCACAGCGAGCACGCGATCACGCC
>CALFYU010000346.1 GCA_937952455.1 uncultured Planctomycetaceae bacterium | reverse complement strand
GGGGGGTGGGTTTTTGCTTGGAAGGGGTGGGGGCCTCCGCGAGTCACCCAGTGGCGAGGAACGCATGTCCGAATCCGTTGACGACCGGTCACGAGCGTCGTCGTCTGAATCACCGACCCTATTGTCTCGGAATCCCTTGTCCTGGATCAAAGTGTTCGGTCCGGGGGCGATCATTGCTTCGTTAACCATCGGCACGGGGGAACTGATTTTCTCCACGCGCGGCGGCGCACTGTTCGGCTACAACATCCTGTTTTTGTTTACGGTGATTTCGATCCTCAAGTGGGCGTTGGTGCTGGGGACCGCGCGGCACATGGTGCTCACCGGCGTGCATCCCTTTCAACGGATGATGGACCTCCCCGGTCCTCGCGGCTGGGTGCCGATCATGTTCTTTGTCCTGGCGGCGATCTGCATGCCGATCTGGGTCAGCTTTCACAGCGGTGTGTTGGGGAACCTCACCTCTTGGGTGTCGGGGACGGAGTCCTATTTTCGCGGCGGAGCGGATTTTGTCTGGGGCGCGCTGATTTTGACGTCCTTGTTGCTGCTCTCGGCGACCGAAGGCTATACGGTACTGGAGCGCGTACAGATCGCCATCGTCGCCGCATTGATCGTGTGCGCGGGAATCTCGCTGGTGCTCTACAATCCGGATTGGCTGGCGATGCTCAAAGGGGCAGTCATTCCGCCAATCTATGAATACCCCGATTGGATCGGCAAGTATCCTAAGATCGCTGATCAGCCGGTGTGGGTGGAGACGACGCGGTATGTGGGCGTGATCGGCGGCGCGGGATATGACTACCTGGCCTATACGTCGTTCCTCCGTGAAAAACATTGGGGCAATGCCGGAGCGGAGCCGGCCACGCCGCAAGAGTTGGAGGTGATTGCCGCCGACCCGATGCATCCCGTCCGCCGCTGGCTGCGGGCGCCCTATGTTGATTGCTCGATCAGTTTCATCATCGTCGTCGCCTTTAGCGCGGTGTTTGTCGCCTCGGGGACGATCGTTCTGGCCCCCGAGCACAAGATTCCGGATGAGAAAAATCTGTTGAATTTGCAGGCGGAATTCGTTGTGGGTCTTAGCCCGTTGCTATTGCCACTGTATATCGCCGGTGCGTTTATGACGATGCTCGGCACGTTGTACGGCACCTTGGAAGTCGCGCACACGGTCCTCAACGAGATGGCCCGCAGTGTGAATGACGAGTGGGCCGAGCGGCATCAAAGACGATTGAAGTTTTCCACCGTGACCTGGTGTGCGGTGATTGCCTACGGCGTCTTGGCGTGGCAATACTTTTACACCACCGGCGGCGGCGAGGACAAACCTCGGGCCCTCTTGGCCGTGCTGACGCCGGCGAATCTGTTCACCGGTGTGTTATTTTGCGGGATTTTGTGCCTGCTCAATCCCTGGATGGACCGCCGGTTTTTGCCCCAGGCTTTGCGCATGCCTTCGTTGCTGTGGCTACTCAACGCTATCGCTTTTGTCGTATTTGTCGCGTTGGCGATCAAGGGCTATGTGTACGACCAGTCCCGCTGGTTGGCGCTCGGCGGGCTGTGCGTGATCGCGGTTGCCGCCTGGGGAGCGGCGATCGGCTTACAGTCGCGGTTGCAGGAACGAGATCCCGAGGGGTGATCCGTCAACGGCGGAGACGGTATTCGCGGTCGATTTTGCGGTCCCCGTCGTGGTCTTCTTGAATGATGATCCGGCCGGCCGCTTCGGCTCGCATGACCCGCATGCCGGGGCCGTCGCCGATTTGTTGAAACCACGGGCCGTCGGCGTTGACGACCGTCGTCCACAGATCGTCGCCCCGTTGCGGGAGGTGGTTATCGCCCAACACGGGCGGCCGCGGACGCTCTTCGACTTTTTTGACGCCCCAATAGGCGATCGAGCCGGCGGCCAACGTCGTGAGCAAGATGGGAACCCAGTTCAATCCGAGCGCCGGCATGTTGTCCGGCAACGGTTCCAGCGGATCGATTCCATGGTCGTCCTCTGCCGATTCGTCGACCTGCGAGCTCATGTGGGCCGCGGCGCGCTGAGCCTGGGATTCGTCGACGAGCAACACGTAGTCGTGCCGCCAGCGGCCGGTGAGGGCGTCGAAGTGTTCCTGAACCGTCAGCTTGGCGTCGATCTGAGCGGAGTGCTCGAGGTCGTCCGCGAAATACCCGGCTTCCGCAGAATTGCAAAACCGCGCCACGGGCACCAGTTTGCCAGAAAAATTGGACGCCAACGGCTGGGAATCGTCGACTGCAATCTGGATCCCCTCGGCATCACGAACGACCGATTCGGAGGCTCCGCAGGAGAGGCAAACGGGGGAATGCACCGACAACAGGCTACCGCAGCTATGACACTGACGCATCAATCACCCTTGCTCAAAACAAAACCCGAGATCTGCTGTTTTTCGACGGTCGTGTGCGGCCGGGAAGGCTCACTCCCATCATACGCAGCTGCGGCCGACGCATCCAGAAGATAATTCCCGGCGGCGGCGGCCAAAACTGAAACTGTTTGGAACAATCGCTCCAAATTCCCACGGCATCCTGGAACGATTTTCCGGGCAACACAGGCGCGCAAAAATGCCGCGGGATCGGCAAGGGCCCATCCCGCGGCGATTGTTGAAAGTCCTGTTCGACGAACAGCTTAGATCGAATAGCCGTCGCGATAATCGTTCTTGATAATCGAAGCGACTTCCGGAGCGTTAGTCGCTTTGAGATTCTCCGAATCCCATTCGATTTTCTTGCCATCGGCCCACACTGCCAGGTTGCCGAGCAGAATCGTCTCGGTCAACGGGCCGGCGTAGTTGGCGAAGTTCGAGGTGGCTTCTTTGCGCTCCCCGGTGATCGCCTGATGGAATTCCGTAAAGTGGCCGGGCGACTCTTCGAATTCGACTTCCGGTTCGCTGACTTCGCCGGTCGGCAACAACATCCAGTGCTCGCCGTAGTCGCCGTGTGAATACAACGTGCCCTTGTCGCCGACAATGATCGAGCCGCTATCGTGCTTGAACTCCTCGCCCAACAACAGCGCCGGATCGGGCTTGTAACCGCCGTCGTACCAAATCATCGGCAACGCCGGCCGATCGCCGTTGGCGGGGAACTCGAAGACGATCTTCGATTGTTGCGGGTAACTGTCGCGGTTATGGCCGGACGATTCGGCCTGGATGGTGGTGGGGTTTCTGAGGTCCAGGCCCATAAACGGCATGTTCACGGTGTGACAAGCCATGTCGCCCAAGGCACCCGTTCCGAAATCCCACCAGCCCCGCCAAGCGAACGGGTGATAGAACCCATCGGAGTAGGGGCGCTCCGGTGCCGGTCCCAGCCAGAGGTCCCAATGCACGTATTCCGGGACGGGTGTGGCTTCGGGGCGTTCAACGCCTTGCTTCCAGACCGGTCGGTTAGTGAAAACGTGGACTTCCTTAACCGTGCCCAGGCCGCCGGCTTTGATAATGGCGGCTGCTTTACGCAAACCGGACGTGGCGGTGCCCTGGTTGCCCATCATCGTGGGCACGCCGGTTTCCTTGGCGATTTCGGCCAACTTACGGGCTTCGTAGACGCTGTGCGTCAGCGGCTTTTGCGTGAAACAGGCTTTGCCGCTTCTCATCGCCATGGCGCTGGCCGGGGCGTGATTGTGGTCGGGCGTGCTGACCGTGACGGCGTCGATCTTGTCGCCCATCTTGTCGATCAACTCGCGGTAGTCGATAAAGGTCTCCGCCTTTTTGAACTTTTTGGAGGCCTTATCAAGATTGTTCTCGTCGATGTCGCAAATCGCGACGACGTCGCCGTGCTGTCCGGCATCGGCAGAGTCACTGCGCCCCTTACCGCCGACACCGATACAGCCGTAGCGTACGCGTTCGAGCGGCGACGGTTCTTTGGCGAATGCTCTGGGAGCCCCACTGACCCACCAGGCGGCGCCCAGCGCCGTTGTCGTTTGAATGAAGTCACGACGTGTCGTTTTTTGACTCATCGACGGTTTTCCTTAGTTTAAGTGACGAAGAAGGTGGCGGGCATGGGAACCGGCCGGTAATTATCCAGGATGGATTCACACCGCAGCGGAATCCGATTCAACTCACGACATATCAAATTCAGCCTATATGAATAGGCTACCGTCTCACCTCGCATTTTGGCAACGCTGCCTGTAGTTTCTCGACCCCGGCATCGGTCACGCCGGTTCCCCCGACATCCAAGTACGTCAACTGGGGCAGGGCATGCAGCATATCCAAGCCCGTATCGGTCAACTTGGTTTCACGCAGGTTGAGCGACTGTAGGCTGGTCATCTTAGCGAGTTGCTCAACCCCCACGTCGGAGACCATGGTTTTTTCCAGGTTGAGGGTTTTCAATTTCGTCAGCGGCGCCAAATGGGGAATCCCCTCGTCGGTGACGTCGTCGTACCACAGGTCCAAATCCTCTAAATTCGTGAAGGCCGAGACGTACTTGAGGCCCTCGTCCCCGACGATTGATTCGCTCAGGTCCAGCACGGTGAGACCCTGGGCGTCTTTCAAATGTGTCAGGCCGGGGCCTTCCACCGACGTGTCGCGCAACTTGAGATTCTTGAGTTTTTTCATCCCGGAGAGGTGCTTTAGCCCCTCGTCCGAAACGCGCGTGCGGAACAGGTTGAGTTCAACGACGTTGACCGCATCCTTGAGGTATTGCAAACCCTCGTCGCTGACGGTGGAGTCCTCGAAGGCCAACGCTTTGAGCTTCGTCATACCCTGCAAGTATTTCAGACCCTCGTCGGAAACGACGGGGGAACGAAGCTTGAGAACTTCCAGATTCTTTAAGTCCTTAAGGTGAGCCAACCCGTCGTCGCCGACCAGGAAACAGCCCCGAAGATCGAGCACCCGCAGATTGGTCATGGTGCCGACCGGTTCCATTCCGTCGTTAGTGATGTTCGACGAGTTGTACAGCAAGTGCAATTGTTCGAGGTTTTTCAGCGCACTCAAATGCTTCAGCCCCTCGTCGGACATCGCACACCGCCTCAGCCGCAGGATTTTGAGTTGCTGCAAATCCTTAAGCTTTTCCAAGCCTTCGTCACCGGGCGAGGTTTGCGAGAGATCCAATTCCACCAGATTCGGCAGGCCGCTGAGGAGGTCGAGGTCCTCCGGCGCGTATTCGATCGAATCGAGGTTCACCGCGGCCACTGATCCCGCGTCGTCTTTAGTCAGCGTCGCTCCGAGTTCTTCCAGCCGCGAGACAGTTGCGGCGTCGTCCGGTTTAACTTTCGGAGGCGCAGGGGTTTCTGCGGGGGTGGGTGTTTCGGCCTTCGAATTTTCTTCGGAAACCGTTTGATCGCCGCCGGTGTCGGGACAGCCGGTCAGGCAGAGGGCACACAGAATTGCAAACGAACTGAACCAAACTTTCATTGCAAAAATAACTCCGGGCCGACGATCAACGGCCGTTCAATACGGTATAGCTGCACCAAGGGAAGCGATCCTGCGAGAGGTCTCGACGGTTAGCGGGGTCCCTCGGTCTCTTACAACTGGTTTCAAAGCCCTCTGACGCGTCACACCCACACTTGTATGACAGTTTCGCGAACAGGCGCAACCGGGTTTTGAAACTGGTTCTAGTAAGTACGTTGAGAGTCGCCCATGCGCGGGGGGAAAAATGGGGGATCGTTATTCTAACCCGTCGAAACTGATGTTGCACGCGACCGAGCCGGTTTCTTTGCGACGCGGCGGTTCAATTCCTGCAGCCGCTCAGGTCTGTCCAAACGGGCTTCTCGAACGGCCGTAGGGCCGTTATGATTTTCGCAAACACGCGGGATGTTGTCGTCGTAACCACTGAAAAGCCCACATCTTAGTCGCTTTCGCCCGAATGAGGCCCAGGATGTCCCTCTCGAAAATCGCCAAGCTACTAAACGATGGCCAGCCGTCACAGGAAGTCGAAGTCGCCGGCTGGGTCCGCACCAAACGGGAATCGAAGCAGTCTTTCGCCTTTTTGGAACTGAACGACGGTAGTTCCATGACAGGCCTGCAGGTGATTGTCGACGATGCGGTCCCCGGTTTTGCCGACAGCATCAAAGCGATCACCACCGGCGCCAGCGTGCGCGTCGCGGGCAAGCTACAGGAGTCCCCCGGCAAGGGGCAGCGGATCGAACTACACGCCGCGCGACTTAACGTACTCGGGACAGCGGACGCGCAGACCTATCCGCTGCAAAAGAAACGGCACAGCTTCGAGTTCCTGCGCGAAATCGCGCACCTGCGGCCCCGGACAAACACATTCGGAGCGATCGCCCGCGTCCGCAACGCTTTGTGCGCGGCGATCCACAACTTCTTTCAGTCGCGGGGTTTTCTCTATATCCATACGCCGGTGATCACGACCAGTGACTGCGAGGGGGCCGGCACGATGTTTCAAGTCACGACGCTCGACCTCGCCAAATTGGCGCAGCTGAAAACGGAGATTGACTACGGGCAGGATTTCTTCGGCAAGCAAGCGTCGCTGACCGTCAGCGGACAACTGGAAGCGGAGATTTTCGCCTGCTCAACCGGCGACTGTTACACGTTCGGCCCCACGTTTCGTGCGGAGAACTCCAATACGACAAGGCACCTGGCGGAGTTCTGGATGGTCGAACCGGAGATGCCGTTTTATGAGTTGAAGGACAACATGGACTTGGCGGAAACGTTTATTAGGACGATTCTGTCGGACGTATTGGTCGCCTGTCCGGAGGACATGGAGTTCTTCAACTTGCGGATTGAAAAGACGATCCTAGAAACTCTGCGAAATATTATCGACAACGACTTCATTCGCTTGCCGTACACCGAAGCGATCGAAATCCTTGAGAAGAGCGGGCAGGAGTTCGAGTTTCCGATTTCCTGGGGCGTTGATTTGCAATCGGAACACGAACGGTTTCTTACCGAGCAGCACTTCCAACAGCCGGTGATCCTTTACGATTACCCGCGCGGGATTAAACCGTTTTACATGCGCTGCAACGACGACGGCAAGACCGTACGGGCGATGGATGTCTTGGTGCCGCGGGTGGGAGAAATTATCGGCGGCAGCCAGCGCGAAGAGCGGCTGGATGTACTGACCGAACGGATGCAGGAGTGCGGATTGGAGGCCGAGGACTATTGGTGGTACCTCGACCTGCGGCGGTACGGCAGCGTCCCGCACAGCGGCTTCGGGCTGGGACTGGAGCGAACGTTATTGTTATTGACGGGCATGGCCAACATCCGCGACGTCATTCCGTTTCCGCGGACGCCGAAGAACGCCGAGTTTTGAGGGGATAAGCTGGATAAATTTGGGAATTTTGACGATACAAGACGGAGAATCGCCGGCGCGAGACTCGACGCGTGCCGATTCTGTGCTAAAATGATGATTCCTCACGCCGACGGCGCTCGAAGTCGTTGGTGCGGAGACCATGACGCGGGGTGGAGCAGTCTGGTAGCTCGCGAGGCTCATAACCTCGAGGTCGTCGGTTCGAATCCGGCCCCCGCC
>CALFYU010000345.1 GCA_937952455.1 uncultured Planctomycetaceae bacterium | reverse complement strand
GAGCTAGTCACGAATCGACAGTAACGTGCATAGCTTTTGATCTCGAACCCCGCGTTAACGATACAGTTTCGCTCTCAAGGCCGGGGTGAGAGATTCCAAGTCAATACCCGTGGCAGCTAAATTAACGCGCTTTAGGCTGACCTTTCCTTCAAGCGGTGAAACATCTTTAACCCGTCGACAGCTTTTTAAGATGAGATGTTTGAGGTTGGGCAGCTCGGCAAGCGGGGAAATGTCCTCGACAAACAGGCATCCCCAGAGATTCAATTCGGTGAGTTGTTTCAGATTGCTCAGGGGCGACAAATAGTTGATTCTTCGGCCATGAAACAGCGACAAGGTTTCCAACTTGGTCAAATCCTTCAACACAGACAAGTCAGTCAAAGTCTGACACATAGCGAGTTCAAGAGTCGTCAGGTTAGTGAGCTTGCTCAATGGTGTGAAATCAATTATCCCGGTGCACTTATTCAGATTCAGGTACGTCAAAGATGTCAAACGTTCCAGTGGAGATAGATCCAAGATGCCTGTGCATTGCGCGAGCACAAGGTTGTGGAGGTTGGTCATTGACGCGAGAGGCGTAAGGTCCTTTAGTGACGTGCAATCTTGTAGGCTTAACGATCTGAGATTCTTCAGCGATGCGAGCGGGCTCAGGTCTTCCAGGCTGCTGAAGAATCTAATCCACAGATTGGTACAGTCGTGAAGATCGGACACGGGCTCGATACAGCGGACTTCGCTGCGTTGGTCATTACAACCGTGATTCGTTAAATACTCGAACGCATCAATAGGATCATTGGTTGTTTGTGTGTCGTCTGTCATGGGACCGCTATTCGTGTTGTATTGATTCCTGTTTGAAGTGCGATGGTTGAATTTCGAGACCTCAGTTCGGGTTTAGCCGAATGTTGGGGCCACTCCCGTTCCGTCATCCGCAGTTTTGGATGACGGTTGGAGCAATTGGGGGGGAACCGAAGATTCTCGTGTCTGCTGATCGAATGGTTTAGGGTACAAAAGAGTTAGCGGTCCTGCAGACAACGGCGTCATAACCGATTCCCTGTATGCGAAACGGAATCCGCGGTGTTAATGTGCCACTTTACTCTGTCTCAGCGCGATATGGCTCCGAATCCGCATTTCACGCGCATTGGTCGATTCGGCCGACGCGGGTTATGTCGTCGGACACCGGATAATGATCAGCCTCGCCCAAACGGAGCAGGTCACGATCCCTGAATTGCCATGAGGCTCTATTTAGGAAGAATGTATAATTGAATGCTATTTTGTCGGCACGCGGACGACGCGAAATCCGATCGTTCGTTCTTTTGCTTTCGGAGGCCACTCAGACCGGGCAGCAGCTAGGCAGCCCGGCACATTCAACGAACAGTCGGCAAAGCAATCATCGCCGCGAACAACACGAAATTCCCCGGATTTCGGTCCGATTGGATCTGAAACTGCCTCTAATGAAGGAGGTCCATACCAATCGGAGCACCACTCGCCAACGTTTCCAAACATGTCGTATAGACCCCACGCGTTTGGCTTTTTGAGACCAACCGGCCGGTGTCCTGTGCTTCCTTCGCCGAGGTCCGTGTTCTGAAATACACAGGCAATCTCCGACAATTCGCCGTATCGAGGCTCCTTCGTACCAGCTCGGCAGGCGTATTCCCATTCCGCTTCGGTGGGCAGCCGATAGTAATTTTTTGGGTCTAATCGCAACAGCCTGTCGCAGAATTCCACTGCATCAAACCAGGAAACCTGCTCCACGGGATGTTCTGGGTTTTTGCGGGAGTGCCAAAAAGAGGGCTGTCTTCCGATGATCCGTTCGAATTGTGATTGCGTCACTTCCGTTTCCATAAGCCAAAATCCGCGGGAAAACCTGACGTCGTGCTGCGGCACAAAGAGATCACCATAATTCGCTCTTGCCTCTTCAGCTGCACCCATTCGGAACTTGCCAGCGGGACACCACCGGAAGATAAACGCCGCGTCATTGATGTCGACGGCGAGCCTGGCACCAGGGCGCGGCTGTCGTTCATCCACTTCGCCAAAACTGGGACTAACCACACACGCCGCCGCCGCAAAGATGATCAATATGCCGTAGCGTCGGTATTCAATCATGTCATATCGCCCTTCCATTAATTCGATCCGCGTCTCAGCGACGCAAACGACGTTGTACGTTCAACACAGTCTAAAGTCTCAACTGCCCCTCCGCAGGGTGGCCCAGATAGATTCTATTTGGTCGACAAAGTCGACAGGAGGTCTGATGATAATGGAGCCTCGCCAACGCGAACACTTTCCCGCAGCTGCGCCGCCTCGAAAGTTTCTTTCGGGGCCACGTGCGAAATTTGCGAGTCACTCAGATTGTAGCCGTTGTTCGCATGGAATTCACAAAGAATTCCGCATCACAGTCCGTTTCTAGCCAACGCGCACAGCAGCGAAAAATCGCCCCACCCCCAATCACCCTGGACATCCCTCACCAACCCGCTTCTACTACACGAAGCGATCGCATCACCCACCACGCCGCGAGGCCCGCTCATGCCCAGCGATTACAACGAAATCGGCGCTCAATACCTGCTGATCAAATCGCTCCCCTGGAAGCGGTTCGCGGAGCGGTACACGCTCTTTCAGGCGCTGGGGTCGCTGCAAGGAAAGCGGTTGATCGATGTCGCGTGCGGCGACGGGTATTACACGCGGATGTTCCGCGACGCAGGGGCGGCGGAGGTGGTCGGCGTGGACCTTTCCGCCGAGATGATCCGCTTGGCCCGCGGGCAGGAGGCGGGGCAAGCGCAGCCGATTCGCTATGAGGTGGCCGATGCCGGGGATCTCGGCGAATTCGCCGACCAGACCGGGCTAGGCGGTTTCGACCTGGCCGTTGCCGAGTGGCTGCTCGATTATGCCCAGACGCGCGAGCACCTCCGCAACATGTGCCGCTCGCTGGCCCATGTCCTGCGTCCCGGCGGCCGCTTCGTGCACCTCGGCGGCTGCTTCGACTCGATATTCCAGCACCCCGACAATTTCCCGAAGTACGGCATCAACCTGGAAATCCTCGAATCCCACGGCGACGGCTCACGCTGCCGTTGGACGGTCGGCACGGGCGACAACAGCGTCAGCGCCGAAAACACGATGTGGACATCCGAAACCATCAACGCCGAACTCCAGGCCGCCGGCTTCACGAATATCCAATGGCCCGCCACCGAAATCAGCCCGGCAGGCATCGAAGCAATGGGTGCGGACTACTGGACGGACTTCCTAAAACATCCCTACCACGCCGTCACGTGCGCAACACGGACGTAACTTGACAACACGAAGTACCGTCGTCAAACCCACCATTGACCGGGTGCCACTGGCGGCTCGTCCGCCAGTGCGCACGTAGATTGATGTACCGGGGCTTGGAAACTCCAGCCTGACACGGCACTGGCGGGCAAGCCGCCAGTGGCACCCTATTGTTGAGACGACCAGCACAACCACGTCGCGGTGTCGTACTATTCGCCGCCCGAATTCGCCCGTCGCGCCAACCTCGCCACAATTGCTTGCGACCGTCCGCTCAAAGCGGAGAGCACCTCGCGGTAACCCAACAGCGTCGCCAACAGCACCACGCGGTCCCACGTCGCCGTCGAAACGTCGTCGGTCTCGCAATCCGCAAACAACTGCACGACCAAAGCATCGAGTGCCTCCGTGGCCGCCGTCAGCGCCCAAGGCTCCACCTCGCGCCCGATCCGCTCCAATAAGCTGCAAAAGATCGCCCCATTCCCCCGCCAACCGTCCGGCAACGCATCCCCCGCAGTCGCTTGCTCACCGCCGCGATGCAATCGCAACCCCGCACCATTGACCATTCGCTCGTCTCCCCCTCGATGGAATCGCACCTCATAAGAACGCGCCACGGTTGCGCGCGAGGGGGGATAGGCTTGAGGCTTGAGGGAACAGTCTTGAGGGAAGGCTTTAGGCCGTAGGGTTAGCACATCGATACCGTGCGGTCCACTATCCCCATCTTCTGGCCACTGGCCACTCTGCTCACCACGGCAGCGAAAACGTCTTCACCACCGTCATACACTTGATCGCTTCGATCACTCCCTCCTTGATGCCCAGGCCGGAGTCCTTAACGCCGCCGAAGGGGGAGCACTCGATGCGATAGCCGGGGACCTCGTTCACGTTGACGGTACCGGTGCGGATGCCTTTGACCGCGCGGATCGCGCTGTCCAGACTATCGGTGACGATACCCGATGACAGTCCGAAATCGGTAGCGTTGGCCAATTCGATCGCGTCGTCGATGTCGCGAATCGACATGATGGGGGCCAAGGGACCGAACGATTCGCAGACAACCATCTCCGCATCGCGGGGCACGTCGGCGATCACGGTCGGCGACAACTGTGCCCCGCGCCGCTGTCCGCCCAAGAGCACTTTGGCTCCGACAGCGACGGCGTCATGCACGACCGATTCGAGCCGCATCGCTGCCGCTTCGTCGATTACCGTCCCGATCCGCGTTTGCTCATCGGCGGGATCGCCCACCACATATTCCGCCGCCCGCTCCACAAATCGTTCGGTGAACTGTTCGAGAATTTTTTCATGCACCAGCAGCCGTTTAACAGCGGTGCAGCGTTGTCCGGAATTGCGGAAACAACCCTCGGCCGCCAAATGCACGGCGAGGTCCATGTCGGCGTCGTCGAGAATGATCAGCGGAGAATTGCCCCCCAGTTCCAACACGACTTTCTTATATCCGGCATCACGTGCGATCTTCTTGCCGATTTTGACGCTGCCGGTGAAAGTCACCAACTCGACGCGGGGATCGCCGACCATCGTTGTCGCCAATTCGTCCAGCGGCCCCAGCAGCACGCTGAGCATCCAGCCCGGCAGTCCCGCTTCGTAGAGCAATTCCGCGCAGCGGATGGCAGTAAGCGGGGTTTTTTCCGACGGTTTGAGTAAGACCGGCGCCCCAGCGGCAATGGCCGGCGCCAGTTTGTGCACGACCTGATTGAGCGGATGGTTAAACGGCGTAATCGCAGAAATCAGCCGGACCGGTTCGCGAAGTGTAAAGATCTTGCGGGCCTTGCCGGTGGGGGAGACGTCGCAGGAAAAGATCTGCCCGTCATCCTTAAGGGCCTCCATGGCGGCGAATTGAAACACGTCGCTGGCCCGGCCGACCTCATAGCGAGTTTCCCGCAGACAAAGTCCCGACTCGGCACAGATCAGCCGCGCAAACTCCTCACGGCGTTCATGCAACAGCTCACGGGCGGTGTTAAGAATCTCGTATCGCCGGTAGCGCGACAGCGGCTCGCCGCCGGCAAGCGCCGCCTGGATCGCCCGTTCCGTGTCGGCCGGCGACACCTGCGAGACGCGGCCGACGATCTCGTTGTTGTAGGGATTGCTGACTGCGAGCGTCGGCCCGTTCGAGATCGATTCGCCGGCGATGTAGCAAGGGAGGATGTCGTTCAACGTTCTTAGGTTCCAACGGAGTTCAGCGCTAGTAACTTTTTCGAGCCAAAAAGCGGGTGTAGGTCAGGCAGCCACCTGGCGCGATCCGCATTGGACAATCCATTCTACAGGCAGTCAGGCGGCGGCCTGGCCTACGATGTCGCGCGGTCCAGCCCATTATTTTGGGCCCGATATCATGGCATCACATTGCTCATCATGGCATCACATTGCTCGACAAGGAACACCGTGCACGACGGCAAGCCGTCGGTTTGGGACCTTGAGTTTCCATGACTGAAAATCTGTGTTCTATCCGTGTTTCATCTGTGGCTAAATAACAACGTCGTTATTGTTGCGGCTCGACCGCGCTGGGCTATTTCCCGGGCGGTTCCAACACATAGCATTCGATCGGGTCCGCGGTGTCGGACGCCCATTCGCCGTACGGTGAAAACTCACCGCTGGCTTCTGTGGCACACGAAATGTCGAAAGTGCGGCCCAATTTGACGATCGGTTCTCCATTTTCGTCGACCAGAAAACCCTTCATGGGAAAGCAGATCTCGGCCTGATGCTCATCACGAGAAATTGCGCCAGTCACGATTCCCTGTACGACCGGTCCTTTATCCAGCACAAACGTTATCGTGCCGTCCTTGTGATAGACCCATTGCGTGTAATGTTCGTAGGTTCCCGGCTTGAGCCGCATGAACCCGGACGGATAGGGACCGTCCTTGCCTTTTTGATACTTCCCGCCGGATTGCTCCTTAAACGCGACCTGCAGTTCCTCCTCGTCCAGACAGCAGTGGTTTAAATAGGGAGCAGCGTTGAATTCGCCGTTGTACCATTCGACTTCGCAGTTTACGTCGTAGCCCCGAGTCGTCGGATAGTAGCCCCCTTCGTGCAGCCAGTATCCCGTCTCGTCGTTGTTGTCGACGTCGATCGTCAGAATCGCGTAATAGCGTCCGGCCTTGGGCGTTTGTTTGGCATTTGCCCCCCCGCGGCCGCGGAGTCGGCGGCGGCCGGACGGCGTGTCGTCCCTCAGTCCGCGCATCGTGCGGCCGAACCGCCCGGTCGTCTTGAAATACGCGTAGAGGTTTTCCGCATCGTGCGTGAATTTGAATTCGATCAAGTCTGCATCCGGATGACGGACCGATTTCGGCTTATAGTCCTTTGTTTCTCCGTCCGTATCGTGTGTGTCGTTCGCGGGATCTGTGTATGTCGGCAAGTCGGCCCAATCGCCGAATTGACCGTCGATCTTGATCTCCGAAGGCGGCGCCGCCGCGGTAGTCACCGCCGTCCCCAACACCAATGACAACGCCCAAAGGCAGATGCCGTGTACTCGATACGATCGAACTCTCATCACTCCGCCACTCCTAGGTTTCCGAAAGGCAATCACCGGCCCCGCGCTGGACACACACCCCGCATCGGCATTGTAACACTTGTTCCCCCCAAACTCGACAGCCTACGCCCCGTAGGGTCCGCTGTGCGGACCGTGGCGTTTGGCATTTATTGTCCACAACATCTGTCGAATATCATGTGAAGTTTTTCTGCAAAGCAGCGCGGGTTTTGGTCCGCACAGCGGCCCCTATATGTTCACTTCGGCTGCGGCCCGTTCACGACGAAGTCGAAAACATCGAAGTTCCGGGGATCGCCGCTCGCTTTGCGGCAATAAGCAGCGGTCAACGGCTCTGAGACCAATAGCGGGACCATCTCCTCGTACCGTCCGCCATGCGAACGCAGTCCGCTGGCCACCGCTTGCAGGTCGTGATACTCCGGCGCGCGGCCCAGTACGACGTCGCGCCCGGATAAAACGACCAGATCGCCGATGCGGTCGGGGGCGAGTTCCAACTTGCGAACGGCCGACGCGCGGCTATGAACTTCTGTGATCCCGTCAATTTCCATCAGCCAGGATATGACAGGATCGGTCCGCACCGAGTCGGGCAGATGCACCATCGCCAACGATCCCAACGCGCCATGATGCACGACGTAAGGGTCGGTGATCGGCAAGATTACCTTGATGTTCGCGTCGAATTCCTCCGCCAACAACGGTTCGAGGTAGATCACATTGGGGCTGCCGTCCGGTTTCTGCTTGGCATTCATGCCGTGATCGGCGGTGGCTGCCACGATCGCGCCGGCTTCGACCAGCCGGCCGATTTCGTGGTCGATCCCCGCATAAAATTCGAGCGATTGCTGCTGCCAGGGATCGTACTTGTGCTGCATGAAATCGGTCAGCGACAAATACAGAAAATCCGCCCGTTCTTGCTCGACCAGAGCCGCTCCCGCTTTCAATACATATAAACTCGCCTCGCCGCTATAGATCTCCGGCGTGGGTGCGCCGACCAGTTCCTCGACGTCGTCGATGCCGTGCGTTGCGATTTGTGCTTCGTTCGCTTTCTCCGCTGAAAAGGCAATACCCTTGAGGTTGTGCGAAAGGATATCCCGCAGTTTTTCCTTGGCGGTCACCATGGCGACTTTGCGTCCGGCTCGTGCAGCGGCGGCCAGAATCGTCTCGGCCCGCAAATATTTGGCCGAGTTCATCATCACTTCCTCGCCCGTATCCGGATCGAGGAAAAAGTTCCCACAGATGCCGTGGACCGCCGGCGACACACCCGTGCAGATGGATGCGTTGTTCACATTCGTGAACGACGGCAACGCCCCCCGCACCAACCCGCGATACCCGTCCGCTGCGATTTGCGCGACATGCGGCATGCGGCCCTTGGCGATGGAAATGCTGAGATATTCATCCGCGCAACCGTCGATGCAAATTACCACAATCGGCCGCGCCGGCGGCCGGTAACTGCGTCCGTTAACGGAAAATTCCTGCGTGGCGATGTCGCCAAAGGTCGTCATGAGGGTCTCGGTCACTGGGAAATTCAGGGAGCGGCGGTCATTACGTGCCGCCGAAATAAGATCTCAAAAAAACAAGCCACCACCGTAACGCCCCCAGCCAACCAAGACAATCCTCATCGCCACAATACCCAAACCGACGGCTCTGCCGTCGCGGTGGGCGCACAAACAAAATGAACGTCTCCTTGGCACCGCCCAAAGACGTACGATGTTACATCGAAGCCAATCTTCTATGATGCCGCGCTATTGACTCACCCGTGAAAGACGCGAGATCAATTTGACTTTATTGCGCGTCTCGGCCAAACCGAGCGATTCCGCTGTTTAGGAGGCGAGGCTTTTACTTTCGTGTATTTCGCGCTTTTCGTGGTTCTTCTTCGTTCAAAGAAACGCCGTATTCGTCAGCGTCGCATTACCCCACCGCCACCAACGTCCGCCCGGTGACTTCGCCGCGCAGAATCTTCTGCACCCAGGATTCGACATCCGCCAACGCAACGGTCTGAGTCATCTCCGCCAAATTTTCCAGCCGCCACGCGTCTCCGAGTTTCTCCCACAACTTCAAACGCAACGGTCGCGGGTACCAGCCTGAATCGATTCCGGCCAACGTTACACCCCGCAAGATGAACGGGAAGACGGTCATGTTCAACTTCGGCCCGGCCACCAACCCGCAGCAAGTGACGCAGCCCCGCAGATCGGTCGCCCGCAGGAGCGACGTCAGCATCTCCCCGCCGACGCAATCGACCGCCCCTTCCCAACGTGCCGAGATGAGCGTCTGCCATCTCCCGTCCAGAATCTCCGCCCGCCCGACGACTTCGGTGGCGCCAAGGTCCTTAAGCTGCGCGTGCAGACTTTCTTTGCCGGTCACCGCCGTGACCTGATAGCCCAACTTGGCCAACAACATCACCGCCACGCACCCCACGCCGCCGGTCGCACCGGTGACGACAATCTTGCCTCCGGCCGGTTCGAGTCCGTGATCGACGATTGCCTGCACCGACATGGCCGCCGTGAACCCCGCTGTCCCGTAATGCATCGCCGTTTCCAACGTCAGCCCCTCGGGCAGCGGAATCACCCATGCGGCCGGCACACGCACGTACTCCGCCCAGCCGCCCCATTGTCCGGCCCCTAAATCATAGCCGGTGACGATCACCTCTTGCCCGGGTTTGAAGTTCCCATCGTGACATTCAACGACCGTCCCCGCCGCATCAATTCCGGGTACGTGCGGCAATTTCTTAGCCACCCCGGGTTGTCCCGTCGCCGCGAGGGCATCTTTGTAGTTCAACGACGACCACTGCACGCGGATCAGCACATCCTCCTCCGGCAGCGCCGCCATTGGCCGCCGCGTTATCCCGCTGCGGATTTTGCCGTCTTCGTCTTTGTCGACTAGCAAACAGGTGAACGGTTCGCTCGACATGGGGACCTCCCGAATTAGGCTTGAGGCGTGAGGGGACAGGCTTGAGGAAAAACTCCGTTGTGCGCGGGTCTCTTGACCCCGCACACCGTCTGACCATAGGTCTCCCCCGCGATGCTTTAGGTAAGGCATTAGGCTGTAGACTTTAGACCGCAGAGTTGGCATGCACATACCGAAGAGCGCCGCCAATGTCGTTCTGGCCACTGACCACTGGCCACTCTCTCCGCCTACTGTTGTATCCCGCTCCGTCAACGGTCGCAATCGCCCGGTCGAGTCGTTAGCATGCGTAAAAGCCCCGTTTTTTGCGGAGATTGTTGATGAAACGACTTTTCCTGAGCCTGATCGCCGTTGTGGCGCTTCCGGCAATTGCCGACGCTAAACCGCCCAACGTGGTGATGATTATTTCCGATGACCAGGCTTGGACCGATTTCGGGTTTATGGGGCACGCCGACATTCAGACCCCGCATTTGGACCGTTTGGCGAGGGAAAGTGCGGTGTTCACGCGGGGTTATGTCCCCGCCAGTCTGTGCCGACCCTCGCTGGCCACCATGATCACCGGGCTGTATCCGCATCAGCACAAGATCACTGGTAACGATCCTTCTCCGGGGACCGATCGGCAATTGATGCTCAAGCACATCCAACACGCCCCCTCGCTTCCCCGCCTATTGCAACAAGCGGGTTACGTCAGCCACCAGAGCGGCAAATGGTGGGAAGGGAACTACCGCCGGGGGGGCTTCACCACCGGGATGACGCACGGGGATCCAAAGAGAGGAGGACGGCACGGTGACGATGGATTGAAAATCGGCCGGCAGGGGATGCAGCCGGTGTTCGATTTTATTCGCGAAGCGGGGGACCAGCCGTTTTTTGTGTGGTACGCCCCGTTCCTGCCCCACAGCCCCCACAATCCTCCACAGAGATTACTGGAGAAATACGAAAAACCGGGCCGCTCGATTCATGTCGCCCGCTATTACGCGATGTGTGAGTGGTTTGACGAAACCTGCGGAGAACTTTTGGATTTTCTGGATGAGAACAAACTCGCCGACGACACGCTGGTCGTATTCGTCACCGATAACGGCTGGATTCAGAGCACCGATTCCGGGCGTTACGCCCCCAAGAGCAAACGCTCGCAATACGACGGCGGCATCCGCACACCGATCATGCTTCGCTGGCCCGGCAAAATCACTCCGGGAAAGAATGACACGTTGGCCAGCAGCATCGATCTGGCGCCGACGATCCTCAAAGCGTGCGGCCTGGAACCGCCGAAATCGATGCCCGGCATCGATCTGATCCCGGTGGCGAACGGAACACCGACCGATCGCACGGCGATTCATGGCGAAATCTTCGCGCATGACGTCGCGGACATCGACAGCCCCCGCGCGAGTCTGCTATACCGGTGGGTCATCGAGGGCCGTTGGAAGTTAATTCTCCCCACGGACGAAAACGCGGAGGTGGAGCTTTATGACCTCCAAGCCGATCCTCATGAAACAAAGAATCTCGCGGCGGAGAACCCGGAAAAGGTTCAGGAATTGACCGCGAATATTAACGCGTGGTGGCCGGCAAACTAACCGGCAATGCCCGTTTGCAACGATCACTTTTACTCGGATTGGACACGTATCATGAAAACCGCCACCATCGTCACCAACAAAGGCACGATCACGCTGGAACTGTATGACGACAAAGTCCCCAAAACCGTCGGCAACTTCGAAAAACTGGCCGGCGAGGGCTTTTACGACGGCTTAAAGTTTCACCGCGTGATCGACGATTTCATGATCCAAACCGGCTGCCCGCAAGGTACGGGCACCGGCGGCCCTGGCTACAAATTCGAGGATGAGTTCCACAAGGATTTGCGGCACGACGGCCCCGGGGTGTTGTCCATGGCCAATTCCGGCCCGAACACCAACGGCTCGCAGTTTTTCATCACGCACGTCGAAACCCCCTGGCTGGACGGAAAGCACTCCGTCTTCGGCCGCGTCACTGACGGACAAGACGTCGTTGACGCCATCCAGCAAGGGGACACGATGGAAAAGGTGACCGTCAGCTGAGGACGCGCCGCGAACAGGCCACCACTGGCTGAGCATCACGATGACGGCTCGGGCAACCATTCGCTGGGGGGTGAGCCTTGGGGGGTTGACCGGTTGGCGGCGTGATTTCTATGATCGCCAGCCTTGCCAGCTCACTCGATTTCCCCATGATTTCCGGCCGAAAGTTCCATGTCCACCGTGCGCACGCGTTTCGCTCCCAGTCCCACCGGTTATATGCACATCGGCGGCATGCGGACCGCCTTGTTCAATTGGCTGTGGGCGCGGCACAACGGCGGGCAGTTCATCCTGAGGATTGACGACACCGACCAGCAGCGCAATATCGACGCCGCCATCGGGCCGATCCTGGGCGCGTTCCGCTGGCTGGGGTTGGACTGGGACGAAGGGGTCGAAGTCGGCGGCCCGCACGGCCCCTATTTTCAATCCCAGCGGGGCGAATTGTATCGGGCAGCCGCCGCGCGATTGCTCGATCAGGGATTGGCCTATCTCTGTTATTCGACACCGGAAGAAATCGCCGCCGATCGCGCCGCTGCGGAGGCGGAAAAACGGCAATATGTGCACCTCCGGCGGTCGTTGGATTTGACCGAATCACAATTGCAGCAATATCAGGAAGAGAACCGTCCGCATGTCGTGCGGTTTCTGATGCCCCGCGACGAGATGATCGTGATCGACGATTTGATTCGCGGACGGGTCGAGTTCGATCCGAACTTGATTTCTGACCCCGTGATCATGCGGGCGGACAATACTCCGCTATACAATTTTGCCACGGTGATCGACGACGCGCACGCGGAGATCTCGCACGTGATCCGGGCCGAGGAACATCTCTCGAACACGCCCATTCAATTGCGGATTCACGAGGCGCTGGGACACACGCCGCCACTGTTTGCTCATGTTCCCTATGTCGCCGCTCCGGGGACCAAGGAAAAGCTGAGTAAACGCAAACTCGACAAGTATCGCAACAACCCCCAATTCAAGCGGCTGTTTGACCGGGCGGACGAGGTGTTTCCCAAAATCGGATTGGAGGGTTCCGCGGGACTCGATCCGGTGATGGTCGAATACTACGAGCGGATGGGATACCTGCCCGAAGCGATGGTCAACGCGCTGGCTCGGCTGGGCTGGTCGCTGGACGACAAGACCGAGATTATGTCTCGGCAAACTATTATCGAGCATTTCACGCTGGACCGCGTGATCAAATCCCCCGCCGGACTGGATCCCGACAAGTTGCTCAGTTACCAGGTGCACTGGATGGGCGAGTTGTCCGGCGTGGAAAAGCTCGACGCCTGCCTGCCCTATCTGACGGCCGCCGGGTACGTCAATGATCCTCCCGACCAGGCTGTGCGGCAGTTTGTCGGGCGATTGATCGCTGCTTTGGCGGACCGGTTGAAGGTCTTCAGCGATATCGTGGATTACGACGAGTTCTTCGTAGCGGACGACGCCCTGCAATACGACGAAAAGGCGTTTGAAAAGCGGATCACCAAGACTGACGACGCCGTGGAGCTATTGACAAAATTCCGGTCGGTTTTGGAAACTGTGGAGCCGTTTGATGCGGCCAATTTGGAAACGGCGCTGAAGGCATTTGTCGAAGAACAGAGTACAAATATGGGTCGCATTATCCACGCCCTGCGGATCGCTGTCACCGGCAAACCAGCCGGGCCGGGGATGTTTGATTGTTTGGAGCTGTTGGGCCGCGAGCGGTGCGTGAAGCGGATCGCCTTGGCGCTTGCCCGTGTTTCTTAGATTCTTCCAAACCGACGGCTTCGTCTGTGGTTCAAGATAATGTCTATAGCAAATTCGACAAGTCGTGATTTAACGCGATATAATTGATCGGCTTGGTTGGATCGACGTACGGACGAACGTTTATGGCAGACCATCCAAACAAGCATATTCGGAGCGCGATTCAATTTGCAGTCGATCGAGGTTGGCGTCTCAAAAAGGCCGGAGGGCGCGCTCACATATGGGGACAAAAATTCTGTCCATTCGAAGGACGAGAGGGGTGCATCATCCGCGTCTTTTCCACGCCCAGAAGTCCGGAACACCACGCCAAACGAATCCAAATAGAAGTTGAAAAATGCCCACATGTTGTTAACTTCGACGAATAGTTGTTCGCATCAGTCACAGGTCTATCATGAAGACATATGAATTCTCAATCATCCTGAAGGTCTCGCAACTGACCGACGACCAATGCGACGCGCTGTATGAGGCGGGGTGCGATGATGGCACAATCGTTACGCGCAACGGCATCACCGCCATCGCCTTTGATCGCGACGCAGATTCGTTGGAAGAAGCCATTCGTTCTGCGAGCGCGCACGTGGGGGCAGCGGGGTTTGAAGTAGCCCGCATTGAAATGGACGCATTGGTTTGAGGATGATTCACTCGCAAGCGTCGATCATGACTGGCCAGCTTGGCCATCGGACTATGGAAAATCCACACGCGAACGGAGACGCCGTTAAATGGCCGCCGAGAATTTGGAAACACCTGCTGACTTCGTCCGCGAAAAAGTCACCGAGGATTGCCGCACCGGCAAATTCGACGGCCGCGTCGTGACCCGCTTTCCTCCCGAGCCCAACGGCTATCTGCACATCGGCCACGCCAAGTCGATCTGCCTGAACTTCGGCATCGCCCAGGAATTCCCCGGCGGCGTCTGCCATCTGCGGCTGGACGACACTGACCCGGAGAAGGAGAGCATGGAATTCGTCGAAGCCATCAAGTCGGACGTCCGCTGGCTCGGCTTCGATTGGGGCGAACACGAATACTATGCCAGCGATTACTTTGAGCAGTTGTACGAGTGGGCCGTGCAGTTGATCAAATCGGGCAAGGCCTATGTCTGCGACCTGAGCGCGGACCAGATGCGGGAATACCGCGGCACGCTCACCGAACCGGGCAAGCCGACGCCGGGCCGCTCGCGGTCGATTGAAGAAAACCTCGACCTGTTTGAGCGGATGCGGGCCGGCGAGTTTCCCGACGGCGCCTATGTGCTGAGGGCCAAGATCGATTTGGCGTCGCCCAACATGAACATGCGGGACCCCACGATTTACCGCATCCGCCACGTGAGCCATTACCGGGCGGGGGACAAGTGGTGCGTTTATCCGCTGTATGACTTCACGCACGGCCAATCGGACTCCATCGAGCGAGTCACGCACTCGATCTGTACGCTCGAATTCGAAGATCACCGCCCGCTATACAATTGGTTTCTGGACGCGCTGGAGATCTACCATCCCGAGCAAACCGAATTCGCCCGCTTGAACCTGACCTATACGGTGATGAGCAAGCGCAAGCTGCTTGAGCTGGTCGAGGGAAAATTTGTCAACGGTTGGGACGATCCGCGGATGCCGACGATCGTCGGCCTGCGGCGGCGGGGTTATACACCGGCGGCGCTCCGCGCGTTTTGCAAGAAGATCGGCGTCACCAAATTCGACGGCACGACCGACTTCGCGCTTTTGGAACACTGCTTGCGCGACGACTTGAACAAAACCTCGCAGCGGGTGATGGCGGTGCTGCAGCCGCTGAAGGTCGTGATCACCAATTATCCCGAGGGACAAACCGAGGAATTGGACGCGGTCAATAACCCCGAAGACGAATCGGCAGGTACCCGCAAGGTGCCGTTTTCGCGGGAATTGTATATCGAACGCGAAGACTTCATGGAGGATCCGCCGAAAAAATTGTTTCGAATGGCCCCCGGCCGCGAAGTCCGGCTGCGATATGCGTACTACATCACGTTCGACGAGGTCATTAAAGAAGACGCGACCGGCGAGATTATAGAGCTCCGCTGTTCGTACGACCCGGAAACCCGCGGCGGATCCTCGCCCGACGGCCGCAAGGTCAAAGCGACGCTGCACTGGGTCTCCGACGAAAAGGGCTTACCGGCCGAGGTACGGTTGTACGACCACCTATTCAGCGTCCCCGATCCGGACGACGTCGAGGAAGGGGTCGACTACAAGACGAACCTCAACCCAAATTCGCTGGAAGTCGTGACGGAGGCGGTCGTAGAGCCGTTCGTCGCCACGCTCGATCCGGGCGCGCGGGTGCAATTCGAGCGGCTGGGCTATTTCTGCATCGACAGTAAGGATTCCCGGCCCGACGCGCTGGTGATCAATCGCACGGTGACGCTGCGGGATACGTGGGCGAAGATTGCGAAGAAGGGCGGGTGAGAGTCGCTTTCGCCCCTGGTTCCCAAACGGTGTTTGGGAACGAGATAATGGGGTTCATCTGGTCGGCGTCGGATGCACCGTTTGGCGAATGTCCTCCAGCAATTTGCGAATCGTTTCCCGCCGTTTCAGTTCTTGGCGCGGCCGGTGGGACGAAGTGGGCGCAATGAACGCCGGTCGGCGTGCTGGGGTGCGAATCGCGTCTCTGGGCAGAATCTGGTTCACCTGGCGTTCGGAAAAATTCGAGTGCCCATAGCGCGAGAGAAAGTACTTCAAGATCTTGGCGCGGATCTCCCATAACCACGTCGACCGCGTGGGCGAAGCGAGCTTTTCATTCACTTGATTGAGCCGCTGTTGCCACTCGTGTAACAGCGGATGCCGCTTGTTCACGATATTATTCCAGTCGATACGAGTGAAGTTGCCTAGCGAACTACATGTATTATATATCACGGCGTCGGAAGGCGCTAGCGAAAAATCGCCCGGGTCAAGTGGGAGCCTCTAAGTGATTCGACCGGAAGTTTTGGCCGTTATTGCAACCACTGCGCCGACTCCGACTTGCCAAATTAGAATTAGTGGGACAGACGAAAGAGGTTCAACCAATCGAGTGTGAAAGAGAATAAACATCGCGGCCATTTCGCAAAATCCACCAAGAATTGCGCCCGCACAACTCATCGCGCATACGAAACGCCAAGACCGAAGTCTGCGAACCATAGCGGCAAGCGAAAGTGCAAGGCAAAGGGATCCGGAACCACCTGCCGCGGCCCCATGGATCGCTGTCGACCAAATACCAAGGTCACAGTACCTTAACGAAGCAGAGCTAACACAAACGAGCAGGGCGACGATGAATGACAAAGTTGATGCGGCGGCCACGGATGCCATGCGACGGAATTCGAGCGGCTGAATCGTTTTGTCAATTGCATAGGCAAGTGAAAAACCAAATAATGCGCCCGGCGCGATCACACTCAACGGTCCAAAGCTCCCCGCCAGGCAGGAGTTTAACCCTGAGAATGCGGTGGCACGCAAGAATACGATCAGTCGGTCTTTTGTGGAGATTGTCATGAGCCATAGACCGCAGCCGCGGATGAACATTAACTGCCGCGAATAGCCAATCTCGATAATCTGCTTCGAGGCAGTCGTTGTCAAACCTTTACTCAGCAAGACGTTCTACGTGACACTACAACCGTTTCCCGACAGATGGATACTCACGGCACCGGCAGAAAGCGGCTTCAGCCGCGCAGGCGGTACATCGCTTTTCCCCCGGTTCCCTAACCTCGTTTCAGAGCCAGCAAAGAGCTAATCAGTAACCCGATCACCGTCCGGCAACTCCGCCATGAGCGCCACTACGTCTGGATGGGACAACCGCCAGGGACCAGCCGTTTCGCGGATGTGGTCGGCGATCCCGCCGGAGACGGTGATCCAGGCGATCTCGGCTTCGCGGTCGATCTGCAGCGTGTATTTGCGACCATCGTTGGCCCACTCTTCCGGCGTGGGAACCGGCAGTGCGACGATTTTCCCCACCGATTCGGTGGGTCTCGCTAGATTTGACGTCGCAGGAGTGTCCAACAGCCGCCGCAGTCGGACCAACCGGGGTGACGGCTCCGCCACTGCCTCGCTGCTATTGGTAGTCAGCGAGGCCGGATCGTTCCGCGCGGGAGCACAACCGGCCAGACAGAGCAGAAAACCGAGTGTGAGTTTACCCATATGAGTTCCCGGAGATGTTTCGCTCGGCGCGGGGGTATCGCCGCGTTGGAGCCGTTGTCAGTGAAATATCACATACGACACAGAATATGCCCCGACGCTCGTGCCGACCAGCAGCACGACATATCCCAGGGCCAATAGACTCGTAATCAGACCCTTTTTCCAACCACGTGATTTGATGAAATAAATGGGCATCATGATGAACGGCCCCACGCAGGTCACTAAAAGCGGGACAAAGGACGGCCATATATGACAGTCATGCTCCTCGGCATCAAGGCGCGTCCACTGGATGAGAAACCCCAAGAATACGACGGTTTCGATGCCTAGGAACAGCATTTCCCAATTAACGCTTGACATGCCGCGAACGAATTCGAGTATGCCAATCCACGCGAGGAGGGTGATCAGGCAACGAGACTTGCGACGGGGCAATGACAATTCGGTGTGAGCACTTTTCTGGGACAATGCCTGCCGCCTCCGTTGAAGCCGCGAGACCGATGTGGAGTCTACTCGAAACATACCGCAGCTTTGCACCGATTCGACAGGATTCCCGCCCAAATCGCAACACCAATCCTTGCAAACCGGCAGCCGGGTTGCGACGCTATAGGTGGGGCGTGACGTTCCGTCTCCGCTTGTTGATTGTTTGCTGGAGAGACCCGCCATGGCTGCTGCGATAAATCGCCGGACATTCTTGACCACCACCGCCGCGACGGCTGCGGCATGGGCGACATCCGGGACGCGTGCTTTCTCGGCCCAAAGTGAGCCGATACGTATCGGGCTGATCGGTTGCGGCGGAATTATGAGTAGTCACGTGCGGAGGATCGTGGAGCGCGGTTTGCCGGTCGAATTTACGCACCTGTGCGACGTGGACGACCACCAGGCGGAGCGGCGGGGGATTGCTCAGGCAATCAGCGGATTCCAGAAACAGGCTCCCCGGCGCACGCGGCATTTTGAGGAAGTGTTGGACGACAAGTCGGTCCAGGCGGTGATCGTCGCCACCCCCCACCATCAGCACGCTCCCATCGCTTTGCCCGCCATGCAGGCCGGCAAGGACATCTATCTCGAAAAGCCATGTTCGCACGTCTTTTCCGAAGGTCCGCTATATATTGCAGCGGCCAAGAAATACAACGTCGTGTTCCAACACGGTTCACAAATGCGGTCCAGCCCTGTCACCGAGAGCGCCGGCGAACTGTTGGCATCGGGAATCATCGGCGAGGTCAAAATCACCAAGGCCTGGAATTGCCAGGATCGCGGCGCCCGCAAAAAGGTGCCCGATTCCCCCGTACCAGACGGTGTCGACTACGACCGTTGGCTCGGCCCGGCGCCCGAGCGGGCGTTTAATGAAAACCGCTTCCACCAGAATTGGCGGGTGTTCCGCGACTACGGCAACGGCGACAGCGGCGACGACGGAATCCACGACATCGACATGGCCCGTTGGGGATTGGGTGTCACCACGCATCCCAACCGCATCACCGCTCACGGCAGCACGGTCGCCCTGCACGGAGATCGCGAATATCCGGACAACATGATGGTCGCCTTCCATTATGACGACGGCAAGGTCCTGTTGTACGAAGACCGCCTGTTCACCCCGTACGGCTACCGCGGCTTCGACAGCGGAAACGCGTTCTATGGCACCGAAGGCTATATGATTTTTTCCCGCCGCGGCTATTATCAGGTCTATCTTGGCCCCAAGGAAAAGGAGGGCCCTACGGTCCCTAAAGCGATCCGCGGCAACGCCGGCCGGGGTTATGACGAGCACATGGACAATTTCCTCCAGTGCATCCGCACGCGGGAAACGACCGCCTGTCCGCCGGACGTGGCGCACCTCTCGTGCTCGCTGGTCCACCTGGGCGAGATCGCCTATCGGGCGCAAGACGTGATCAAATTCGACCCGGAGTCCGAGACCATTCAGGACAACCCGGCGGCGAGCGGAATGCTGACGAAAACCTACCGCGAACCTTACGGGCTGCCGACCGATTTATAAGAGCGCCTCCGTATTCGCGAGAACCTGTATGGACGACGATAATGAATTGCGAAAAGCTAAGTGGTTGCTCTTCGTGGGAGCGTTGTTCCTTTTTTCCGCATATTTTGCTTATGAAGAGTTTCGTTTTTTAATTTGGGGCGAAACGACTGAAGCCGAGATTATTGAGACATTTGAAACGAGGGACGTGCACGCCGGACGGATGGAGGTTGTCGACCGCGCCGTCAACGGAGCGAAGAATGATATTCTTGCCGTCAAGTTTCGTTACACCGAGGCTGACGGGACGCTGCACGAAGAACGGGATGATGTGCCGATTGATTGGAAATTGGACGACCCGCATAAAGCGGTCGTGCAATACATCCCCGGCGAGCCTCGCAGCACACGGCTCGCCGGCCACGCGCGCACCGGATATGTATACTTTTTACTCGCTATGCTCGCACTATTGAGCTTTTTCGGACATCGTCTGTATCGGCACGCCAGCCACGCGGTGCACGGCCGCCGCCGCTAATTGCGACTGACCCCGATCGTCGTGCGCGCATCAAATTTGACTGTACTACACACTTGGAATCGAGAACCCGTCCACGTCATGAGTCTGTTTCGCCCCAATATCGACCGTATCGAAGGCTACGTTCCCGGCGAGCAGCCGCAAAATACCGGGTGGGTCAAGTTGAATACCAACGAGAACCCTTACCCCGCTTCCCCACGGGTCTTTGAAGCGATCCAGTCTGCCGCGACGGAACGCCTGCGGCTGTATCCCGATCCACTCTCGACCGATTTCCGCAAGGCGGCGGCCGAGTTATTCGGCGTGGACGCCGACTGGATATTGCCCGCCAACGGCAGCGACGAAAACCTGACGATCATCATTCGTTCCTTTGTTGATACTGGCGAATTGGTCGTTTCCCCCTATCCGAGCTACATTCTTTACGAAACGCTGGTCGACATCCAAGGGGGACGGCATCACCGCCTGCCGCTTAACGCCGACTGGACGTGGAACCGGAATGCCTGCCGGCCGTTGATCGACGAGGCGAAGTTGGCGTTCGTGCCCAATCCGAATTCCCCGTCGGGGAACTGCTGGAGCCTGGACGAGATGGCGGCGCTGATTCCGCCGCGGGGAATCTTCGTGCTCGATGAGGCGTACCGCGATTTTTCCGCCGAACCGCACCGCGGCGAGATCTTCTCACATCCCGGCAGCGAGCGGGTGATCATCACGCGGTCGTTCAGCAAGTCCTACAGTCTGGCCGGCATCCGCATGGGATTCGCCGTGGCGCACCCCGATGTGATCGCCGGCATGCGTAAGGTCAAGGATAGCTACAACTGCGATACCATCGCGCTGGCGGCGGCGACAGCGGCACTGCGGGACCAACAATGGATGCTGGACAACACGGCGAAAATTCAAAAGACGCGCGCCAAACTGTCGGAAGCGCTGGTGGAACTCGGCTTCGACATCGTCGACAGTCAGGCGAATTTCGTGTGGGCCACCCACCCCGAGCGCGAACACCGCGAGATCTTCGAAGCGCTCAAAGCACGCAAGATCCTCGTGCGGTTCATGACCTATCCCGACGTCACGTATCAGAAAGAGCCGTTGACCGGCTTGCGGATGAGCATCGGTTCGGACGCACAAAACGACCAACTGACCGCCGCCCTGCGCGAAATAGTTTAATACCCCCTCCCCCAAATGGGGTGCCACTGGCGGCTTGTCCGCCAGTGCAAATCCACGTGATGGGCAAGACAGCAGTGGACCCCCGATGCGGAGCATTTCTCGCACAACCACAACGGTTGTTCCGGTTATAGCGCACAAATCGCCGCCAATCCGCGCGGAAATCCGCTCGCCGCTACCGCGCCGGAACGGGCTATGATAATAATTGGGCAACCCCTCTCAAATCATCGCACAAATGTGACAACGAGTCCTCCATGAGCCGCACCGCCACAATCGACCGGCAAACCAAGGAAACGCAGATCAAGCTCACGCTGAATCTCGACGGCAGCGGGCAGTCCCGGATCCAAACCGGCGTCGGCTTCTTCGACCACATGCTTACGCTGCTGGCACGGCATGGCTTGTTGGACTTGGAAATCGATTGCCAAGGCGATCTGGAAGTCGACCAGCACCACACGGTCGAGGACGTGGGTATCTGTTTGGGGCTGGCCTTGGCCGAAGCGCTGGGCGACAAGCAGGGGATCACCCGCTACGGCGGCAAGACGTTGCCGATGGAAGAGACGCTGATCACCTCGGCCATCGATCTCAGCGGGCGGGCCTGGTTCGTCTACAAAGTCGAATTCCCCACCGAGAAGATCGGCGAATTCGATTCCCAACTTGTCGAAGATTTTTGGCAGGCCG
>CALFYU010000344.1 GCA_937952455.1 uncultured Planctomycetaceae bacterium | reverse complement strand
GGCGACGTGTTTCACGTCGTGTTTCGCGAGGTTAACGAAGAGTCCGACGATGCACTCAATAAGGAGGGAGACGACTCGGATCGCGATACAGGCAATCTCGCATTCAGCCGGTTGCGGGTGACCGGTGAGAAGGTCGTCATGAAGTCGCAGCACAACGGAGTCACCGCCACGATGCAGGAGTGTATCTATGACGGCGACGAAAAACAGGTGGTGATGAATGACGGCGACAAGGTCTGGGTCCGGCAAAAGAATACGGATTTTTATAGTCCGGAATTGACGCTCAACCACGACGACGACAACAAGATTATTTCGATATTAGGACGCGGCGCCGGCTACATGACGTCTCGCGATCCCCAGACCGGTGTGGTCGCGCACGAGGCACGTTGGCAAAAACAAATCTGGAAGCGGCCAGACGAGACGTCGGACCAACAGGTGTTGGACTTTCAGGAAAACGCCCGTTTGATTGAATACGGTAAGACGGGGATGGGGATCGAAGCCGAGGTGATCCGCATGTGGCTGGACGAGCAATCCGGCGAGGAGGCCGCGCAGACGCCCGCCGCGGGGGAGGACGCCTTCGCCGCTGCAGGAGATATGAAAATCCAACGATTGCTGGCGCGGACGAATGTGGCATTTGCCAAGCTGCCGGAGTTGTGGGGCACAACGCAAAAATTGGAGGTTTGGTTCGAGGACGGCAAGATTCCCCGCGCAGATCAGGCCGCCCTCAACACGCCGGCATCGCGCGAGCCGCTGGTGAAACTGAACTATCAACCTCCGCAGCGGCGCCGCAGCGGCACGTTTCGCCGGCAGCGAACCGTCGTCGGCAAATCCTCGCCGCCGTTTGGCGGTCTGACCCCGCGGGGCGGCGCACAGGCCCTGGCATCCACGAACGATAAAATTCCGAAAGGCGATATCGAACCCGATGCGCCGCCGGTCGACGCCGAGCCGCCGGGACGGCTACCGCCGCCGCAGAAAAAGGTCGAAGAACTCAATATTTTTGCGGATCGGATTTCCGTGCGCGTGATTCGCGAAGGGGACGAGCACCATGTTTCCCACGTCGTGAGTCGGGGCAACGTCTCCGTCACGCAGGAACACGACAACGGCGACGAGCCGCTTTCGATTGATTGCCACGAACTGACGATTCATAACCAGGATGACACGAACGAGCATCACATCCTGTGGGTCAAGGGGATCGCGGCGACCGATCGTACCCCGGCGGTCCGCGCGCACGTGCGCGACCGTGGCATGCATCTGGAAGGCCAAACGATCAAGACCGACCGGCTGGCCAACCAGCTCTGGGTGCCTGTCGCCGGTTTAATGGAATTGCCGGTCTCGAATACGCTGGACGGACGCACGCTGCAGACGCCCGAACTTCTCTCGGTCTGGTGGAACGAGAAAATGGAATTCGACGGGCTGACGGCGCAGTTCTTTGACAACGTGCGGATCGTGCACGAGGACAGCACGGTCTCCTGCGGCCAGATGGACGTCACGTTCGAAAATCGCATTTCTTTCGCCAAGGATCAAAATGACTCGCGGGCCGAACCAAAGGTCCGCCGCGTCGTCTGCCGCGACGGCGTGCACCTGGAAGGCCAGCAATTTGAGGGGAACCTTCTCATCGGCAAGCATCGCGGCGAGGTGTTCGAACTGACGATGGATCAGGTGACCGGCGATATGGTAAGCTCCGGCGGCGGATGGCTCACCTTCTGGCGGCGGGACAACGGGGCCGGAAAGTCGTTCGGCCCGCCGGTGGCAACCTCGGCGAATCGATCGGTCCGCTCCGGCGAAAAACAGGACTGGAACTACACCAAGATCACCTTCCGCGGCGAGATGACCGGCAACATCTCGAGTTTCAGTGACCCGGACCGCACTGCGACCACGACGTTTCACAAAGACGTATTCGTCGTCCACGGACCGGTCAAACTGCCGACGCAGACGATCGATCCCGATGAATTGCCCGAAATGGCGGGGACCTTGGAATCCGATATCCTGCAACTGCGGCAATTGCCCCCAGCGCAGAAATCGCAAGAACGATACATCACGATGTTAGCGGACGGCAATGCCCGAATGACCGGAAGGGATTATTCCGGCCGGGCCGATATGATCACATTTGACCAATCCAAGAACCAATACACGCTGCGCACCGCTGCCAAACGCGGGCTCTCCGAATTGTGGATATCGCCGCGCTACGAAACGTGGAATAAGGGGCGCTATGAACAACGGCGCGGGCACACCAAAGCCCGGGAATTCACCTTCAATCCGGAAACCGGCGAGCGAAAGGTCATCGGCGGCGTATCGGCCGACGGCCAAAACTGACGTAAACCCTAAGCCTCGCCGTTGCGGCGGGCTGTTAGGGTGATGTGCCGGGCTTGGGCGGGGTCGGTGTCCGGGTAGTCGCGGCGAAAATGGACGCCGCGGCTTTCGGTCCGCTGCCGTGCCGCGGCGATGATCAGCTTCGCAGTGAGCATCATGTTTTGCAGTTCCCACCCCTCGGGTGTGGTGAACTCGCGACTGGCGACATAACGGTTCCAGAACTCGACGTTTTGCCCGGCCGCGTTCAAATCGGCGTCGGTGCGTTGAATTCCGACCTTGCGCCACATTTCGCTGGTGAGCGAGTTGCGCAGGTCCTTAAGGTCCAACGGATCCGACTCGTCGGACCGCGTCGTGGGCCAATCGCTTTCCAGCGGCAACGCCTGGTATTGATCGGCGATGTCCGCCGCGGCGCCGGCTGCACCGCGACCGGCCAACCGGCCATAGACCACCCCTTCCAAGAGGCTGTTGGAGGCAAGGCGATTGGCTCCGTGCAATCCGCTGGAGGTGACTTCGCCGGCGGCCCATAGGCTGGGCAGCGTCGTGCGGGCCTCGCGGTCGACGGTCACGCCGCCCACCATGTAATGGGCGCCGGGGCGTACGGGGATCAAGTCGCGGGAGATATCTAAACCGAACTCGGCACAGACGTCGCTGATGTGCGGAAACCGCTCTTGAATCAATTCCCGGGGCAAATGCGTCAGGTCCAGATAGACGTTGGGGTGTTTGGTTTTCTCCATTTGCATCGTGATCGCCTGGCTGACGACGTCTCGCGGCGCGAGTTCCAGCCGCTCGTCATAGTCGGTCATGAAGCGATGCCCGGCGGCGTCGCGTAAATAGGCCCCTTCGCCGCGAACGGCTTCGGAGATCAGATGCCGCGAACTTCCGGCGATATACAACACCGTGGGGTGGAACTGCATAAATTCCATGTCCCGCAATTCGGCTCCCGCGCGGGCGGCGATGGCGTGTCCGTCGGCGGTGGCGATTTTGGGGTTCGTCGTTTCGCGATACAGACAGCCCGCGCCACCGGTGGCGAGGATTGTCTGTTTGGCCCAGACGAACGTCTTGCCGTGGTGCGGATTCCAGACGAGTGCCCCCCGGCAGATACCCTCATGTGTGAGCAGGTCGATGGTGAACGTCTCCGGCCAGCACTGAATGCGGTCCGACCGTTTGACCTGTTCGATCATGGCCCGCATGATTTCCTTGCCGGTGGCGTCCCCGAGTGCATGGACGATGCGGCGATGGCTATGCCCCCCTTCGCGAGTCAGAGCGAATACGCCGTCTTCAAGATCGAACTGCGTTCCCAGCTGGACCAGCTGCCGGATTCGCTCGGGTGCTTCGCGAATGACCATCTCGACGACTTCGGGATCACACATGCCCTTGCCGGCGGTGATGGTATCGGCCACGTGATTGGCGATCTCGTCCAAGGGATCCAAGACCCCGGCGATGCCTCCTTGGGCATAGGCGCTGTTGGACTGCACCAACGCGTCTTTGGTGATCACGGTCGCTTGCAGCGGGGCGGGGACTTCGAGTGCCGCGCTCATTCCGGCAATCCCGCCGCCGAGAATCAACACGTCCGTGAAGGCGTGCGGAATCTGCTTGGGGTGAAACCGCACCAGATAGCGATGCAACGGCGAGAATTCGATATCTGCCACGGAGGTCCAACTCGATCAACGGCGGAGAAACAAGCGAACGATGACGAGAGCAATAATAACCAATTCGGGCCCAAACCACACGACCGCCGCGTCAAATCGTCATCGCGGTGAAGCCGCCGTCTACGGCGATATTGGCCCCGGTCAAAAAACTGCCGGCAACCGGCGACGCCATGAGCAGCACCGCTCCGGCCAGTTCCTCCGGGGAGCCGAAGCGTTCCATCGGCGTGTGCCGCATGATGCTTTCCACGCGATCGGGGGTGAGCACCTTGCGATTCTGCTCCGCAGGAAAGAACCCGGGTGACAGCGAATTGACGCGAATCCCCGCCGTGGCCCACTCGCGGGCCAGGTTTTGCGTGAGGTTGATCACGGCGGCTTTCGTGGCGGAATAGGTGAAGACACGCGACAACGGCGTCATACCGCTCAGCGAGGCGATATTGATGATCGAGCCGGCGACTTTTTGCTCCAGCATGTGCCCGCCGAATACCTGGCAGGCGAGGCGGACGCTGCGGAGATTGACGTTGAGGATGTTCTCCCATTCGTCGTCATCGATTTCCAGAAACGGTGTCGCCGAATTGATGCCGGCGCCGTTGACGAGCACGTCGACTGTGCGGTCTTGACCGCTGACGTGGGCCACAATCGCTTCCAGGTCCGCGCGGTTGGTCGAATCGGCGGCGACGAATTCCGCTGCGCCGCCCAATTCGGCGATTTGCGCAACGCAGGCGGCGCCCGCATCGGCGTTGCGGCCCACGACGATCGTGTGCGCTCCGGCCTGTGCCAGCGCCGTGGCGATGGCTCCGCCCAACACGCCGGTCCCGCCAATGACCACCGCTGTCCGGTTCTGAAGACCGAATACGTGTTGGAGGTACTCTCCGGACGTGTGCGATGCCATGGTGTCAAACGAGTCCGCTAAAACTGACCAGCATAAGTGTCATCACAACGCGGAGACGACGTACCACTGTCTTTCAATTACCGTAAAAATCGAACCGAGCAATCGTCGAGTCTTATCCGATGAATTCCACGTCCACCGGTTGGGGAATTACACCCGCGTCATAGCCCCGTTTGAGGAGCAGCTGCACGGCTTCGCGTCCGCGCGGCCCGAAATCGAGAGTCCAGTCGTTGACGTACATGCCCACGAACTGGTCCGCTTTGCCGTGATCCAAGTTCCGCCCATATTGCAGGGCATATTCCAATGCTTCTTCGCGATGGTCCAAGCCGTATTGGATGCTTTGCTTGAGCAACGCGGTCACTTCGTGCATCGCCTGTTCGCCCAGGTCTTTGCGAATGGCGTTGGCTCCCAGCGGCAACGGCAGGCCGGTCTCATCGTGCCACCACCGTCCCAAATCGACGATCAAGTGCAGGCCCTGGTCCGCATAGGTCAATTGCCCTTCATGAATGATCAATCCCGCATCGACTTTGCCGGCCTCGACCAGATTGAGAATCTCGTCGAAAGGATGGACTTCGTATTCGAAGGTGTCTCCCAGTAACAACTTGAGCGATAAGAACGCGGTCGTCAATTTGCCGGGGACGGCGATGGTTTTGCCTTTGAGGCTCTCGATGCTTCCCGGCTGCCGGGCGACAACCATGGGGCCGTAGTTGTCCCCCATGCTCGCGCCGCAGGCGCAGACCGCATAAGTGTCGGTGAGATAGGCATATCCGTGCAGGCTGACTGCCGTCAATTCCAACTCGGCATTCAGCGCGCGTTGATTGAGCGTCTCAATGTCCTGTAAGGTATGCGTGAAGGTATAATTGCCCGTGTCGATCTTTTCATTCGCCAAGGCATGGAACATGAAGGCGTCGTCGGGATCGGGGCTGTGCCCGACGTGGATCAGCGTCTTGACTTGAGACATCAATGTGTACTACCGGTATTCGTGCTCGGTGGTTTGAAATACGTTCTCTAGATGGCGTAACCGCAGGTATCACCAAGCATTAACGCACCGCGGTCGAGATTGTCCGCCCGAAGCCCAATCGATACACTTCGTACTGCTTTTGGCGGGCCGTTTGTCATGGTTGCAGCCTAACTACCGTGCAGTACCGCCGCAAGGGTTACCGCGGCATTCCCGCCCTCAGACGAGCGCTCCGGCCGAATTGCCGCAGGCAAGCGAATTCCGAGGACCGAAATCGTTGAGTTTCATGTCCGTCGACTTCAAACAGATTGACGATGACCAACTCGAACAACTGGCGGCGCCGCCGGTTCGCCCGCTGTTCGACGTGTTCGAACATGCCGAGGCCATGGTCCCCTGGGTCGTCTTGTTGGCCTGTTTGCCGGCGCTGATTGCGGTGACCTATCGCCCGCTGACCGATGAAAATGCTGCGTGGGCGTTGAAGGCACTCAGGCTCTCCTCCGCACCGACGGTGGGCGAGTTCCTGGCGCCGGGAACGCGCGACGAAACGCTCCCGCACCGCTGGCAGCCGCCATTGATCAGCTGGGTCGCGGCGCTGGCCGCCGATGCCTTCGGGGCGTGGACCCCTTCGGCAGTGATGTTCGCGTCCATTTTATTGACGGCCGGGTTTTTATTGGCGGCCTATGCCCTCGCGCTGCGCATCGCTGATGCGAAACTTGGAATTCTGACGGTTTGCCTGCTCGCGTTTCATGTCGACGTGCTTGCCGCTGCGCAATCAACCTCGCCGGTTGCGGCGGCGCTCTGTTTTGCCGTGTTGACGATCTGGGCGTTTTTAGGTCACGTACACAAATCGCGCACCACGCTATCGGCCGACTTGCTGGTGGGGGGCATCGCGCTGGGGTTTTGCTTGTTGGCCGGCGGCATGATGGCGTTTGTTGTGGTGTTATTGTTGGCGCTGCATGGGATCGGATTGAAGCTGCCGCTGCAGCGGTCGGCCGACCTGCCTCCCGTGCCCCGCGGACAGAACGTCACCATGGGTCCGAGGCTGCGATCCTTGGGCGTGATGTCGCTGACCGCCTTTGCGGTGGGGGGCTGGTGGGAGTTGATGATGGGCTATTCCGAGGGGCAGCCGTTTTGGTGGGCCTGGATGACCGGCGCTGAGGATTATTCTGTCGCCATCAGGCCGGTGAGCGGGGATTCGGCGTTCATCCTGCCCCACGACCTCAGCGAAATGATGCTCGTATTAGCGGGGCCCATTTTGTACGGCATCTGGCGGGCGATCCGCGAGATTCAAGTCGCTGAAAATCCTCGACGTTGTCGAGATTTGCAGTTGCTGCTGGTGTGGGCCATCGTTGCGGCGGCTTGTTGGCAGACCGCCCGTTCCCACCATCTCACGGCGTCCACGGGACAAGAGATGTGGCAAGGCTTTCTGCTCGTGCCGTTATTGATTCTGGGCGCCGGCGGCATCTTGCGGATTCTCGAAGGCCGTGCCCCCGGCTGGGTCGTGGCGCTGATCGGATTAACAACCGCCGTCAACCTCATCTGGCACGCGCCGTCGCACTTGGCACGCACGGGATTGATCACCATGCTGATCATGTTTGCCTTGATCGGAATTCTGTCCGTCATCGCGTCATTTGGTGGCGATGCTCGTGATGCCGCATCCCACCCGCGGCGCGAATCCCGTTTGCTCAGCGCGACATTCGTCTTGCTGCTGGTCGCGGGACATTGCCTCGCCGGGTTTCGAGCCGTTCCTCGCTCTGGGCCGGCTGAGCGTGATTTGAAATTGTTGCACCGGGCCATGTCCAAGATTGAGCACCCGGTCACGCACTTCACAATCGTCTCGCCCGACGCCAATCAGGCGGCGCCATTGCAACTCGAGTATTTGGCGCGGACGACCTGGCCGGCGGCACGGGGGCAAGTGTACACATCTTGGGACGACGTTCCCAATTGGGCCGACGTCGGCACCGACAAGAAAGCCGAACCGATTTCAAGACAAACGCCGGCCCATGTGTATTTTCTATGGCAGACGCCGCAGATTCCCTTCGCCGCGGCGGGAGGACGCGCGGAGATCATGAGGTTTCAAGAGTACTACCGCCAAAAGCAGGTTTCCGTGCTGGTGCGTCCCGCGGCGGCTCAGTAACTCGCAGAGGTGCATCTCAAAGGGCTTCGGATCAAAGCGCCGCACACTTTTCGACGCCTCGTCTCCGATCGCAAATCATCTCAATAATGCGGCGGAAATTGAGAGAAAAAAACTTTCTTCGGGCCACGAATTCCGTCCGTATCCGGCTTGACGCGTTTTCGGGAAATCCATATTGTTCCGCCTCGTTTGGAGCGGGGCACAAGGAGGTGCCCCGGCGAAAGCAGAAACAAAGTCGTCAGCAAGGATGCGGGCGGTTTCTGTTTTCCTCCAAACCAGGAAATCACATCCAAGTTCACGCCCAACGAACACCGCGGCTCCCCTCTATTTCGATTCCGCCTGTTAGCGATTGGAAGTCAGACTCCCAAGTCTCATACGGCGGGAACCCCGAAAGGCCTTCGAAAACACGCGATACGTACAACTGAATATCCGGAGCCAATCGCCCCGGAAGTGGCTGGAGTCTTTCGCCCCCCTGGGACCCGCTGCTTCCGGGCATTTTTTTCTTTGTCGCGCTGCGCGTCGCTGGCAACCACCCGTTCCCACTGACGCGCGGTCGCCTATCGCAGGGCGGCGACGCGCGGAAGGTCTCGCGCAACGCCGGGGGCACTCGCCGGTGATTTGGGAAGGAGTCCCGCGGCGATGCCGCCCCCCAACTCCTCAAGACGCCAGCGGGCTTCGGGGTCGCGAGTGTCGCGGGCGACCGATGTCACGGCGTTCATCAAGGTGAACCGAGACGGTTTTTCTTCGTCGAAGAACCGTTCGAGAATCATCCGCGTCATTTCGCCCGATAGTCTGCCGGACATTCTCGAAATCATCGGTAACATGGTCAGCGCGAAATTGATGTCATCGTGGACCGATGAGCGGATCTCCGATACGGATCTTGCGAAAACCTTTTTTTGGGAACACGCAGCAATCGCTTCGCAGATGGAAGAACTCAATGCCTCCTCCGTCTCCTCGTGGGAGCGGTCGAGTCGAACACTTTGCAGTGAATGCGCCATCACCGCGCCGTTGCTGCACACCTCGCGCAACACGTAAGGATATACACAGATCTCATGCAGCGTCGCTTTGAGGGCCACACCCCCTTGTACGCGGTCATTGGGGCGGACATCGGCGAATTGCGGTACCACGGACCGTACAAAGAGTCGCAGACCGTCATCAAACGTGTCGGTGATCCGTCCCGAGTGCGATCCGATTTCCGCGGCGAACAGGTCGCTGATTTCCGACGTTGTGAGACAGGAACTCGACATAGTGGCGCGTCTCCCTTCAAGTCGTTTCAAAACCCTCGGGTGCGTCACGCAAACGCTTGCATGCGAGTATTTCGAACAAGCACAATCGGGGTTTGAAACTGGTTCCAGCGAAAAGTGGGGCGTAGCGACCGAACACAACCCGGCGATTCGCTGCCGGGCGTGAACCGTCTACCGTCAGGATGCGTAAAGCATCCCGCGCCGCCGCTGGAGATTCAAGATGAATCTACGCGGTTCGACGGTTGTCAGTTCGCCGCCGTTCAATGGGTCACCCTTGCGGTGACTGGCTGACCAAATCCCGTCCAATTGCGCGCGAATCACATTTGTGCCGACAACCACCCGAACAACCGTTGCCGGGCCGTTTCGTCGAATGTTCCGGCGTACTCGCTGATCTCATACACCTCGACAAATTCGACGGCCCGGCCTCGCTCGTTTCCGTACGCGGCAATCAACTCGTCGCGATAACGATCCGCCATGGGGCGCAGGTGCCCGCGATACCAATTGGCCAGCCAGGCCCGTTGCCCCGTATCTTCGGCCGGGAGTTGGTCTGCAATCCCCAGATTGTACGGCAGCCACTGAAACACTTGTGACCGATGGCAGGCGAGCATGGCCACGATCGTGTCGATTTGCCGGCCGACGTCGACGAGAATGTCGCCGGCGAGCGGATTCGGCTTCGTAAATCGGTCGGGCATGTAGGCCACGATCGGATCGCGGCGCAGCGCGGGGACGTCGGGAACGACGTGCGGTACGGTCACCATATAAGACGCGTCCTGCACGGCCTGTCCCACGGCGCGGTGGTCGGGGTGGTAATCGTTGACGCGATGCGTAAGGACCAGGTTGGGGGCGAACTCGCGGATTGCGGCAATGATTTGGTGCCGCACTTCGAGGGTCGGCTGCAACTCGCCGTCGGGGAACTCCCAAACCTCATACTCGGCCCCGATGACCCGTCCGGCTGCGGCCGCTTCTTGTTTCCGTAACGCGGCCAACTCGTCCGGCGGAATCTCATGATGTCCGGCACGTCCATCGGTGACCGAAACCATCTTGACGGTATGTCCCGCCGCACGATAGATCGCCGCCAATCCGCCGGCATGCCATTCGGCGTCGTCGGGATGCGCGCCGAGAATCAGTAATTTCAGTGGTGCATCAGGCATAGTTGCTGCATCATGCCTGCGCACGGAAGCGAAATCAATCCGAGAGAGGAATGCACGGCCCGCTAATCACGGGGTGGCCGCGATTGCCCACGGCAATCGGGGCGAGCGCAACCCGCACGAAGCCGCAGCTTATGGGTTTCATAACGGGGACAGCTTGATTCGCAAAGAAGCGTCAAAACTGCTGCGTCTTGTGCCTGCGGCACAAAGATTGCCGGCGGCAATCCGTGCCACCCAACGAACTACTTCTTGGCCGCTTCGGCTTTCTTCGCGCGCTTCTTTTCCAGCCGCTCTTTCGCTTCGGCGATGATCCCCTCGGGGTCTTCCAAAAACGCTTCGCGGCAGCTGCTGCAGCACTGTTAGTAGGTTTTGCCTTTGTACTCGCTCGTGCTGGTACCCTTTCCGCCGGTGACAATGCATTGCGGCGATCCGCCGCCGACTTCGGCCAGTTTGGTGCCTTCGCGGGTGTAGCCGACCTCGGCGACGCGGGAGAAGCGTGTCTGGCTGTCGGACCGTTTTTGAAACAGCACCAACGTCCGCTTTTCATTCAACCGCGTGATCGTGATGCGATGCACGGTGCCGTCGGCGTCGGCCGTAGATTCGAGCACGAGCTTGTCGTCCTCGATTTTGCCGCTGTATTTCCGCTCCTCATCGTCGGGTGACACGGCTGCCAAGTGAAACATCTCTTTGGCGGGGTCGTAGGTCAGCGTCGCCGTCTTGAGTTGTCGCCCTTTGTCCACTTCGTACGTCAGCGCGGGGACTTCCGATTTAATCCGCCACACCCATTCGGCCGTTTCGAACCAGGCACCGCGATTCGAGCCTCGTCGGACTTGTCCTACGCCCCGCCAGCCGCCGATCAGCGAGTTGAATTCCTCCAAGGCTTCCCGCGCGGCAGCGCGGTCGCCGTTATCTGGGTTGGCAGGTTCTTCGGCAGCTTTCTCCTCAGCCGCAACGATGCCGGCCATCAGGAGTCCGGAAATCAGCAATAATCCCAAAGAAATACGCGGCCGCATCACAGGACGTCTCCAGAAACGGATCGAGCAAGGCAACAAAGGGGGGCAGCCTCGGCGCACCGGAGCCGCCAGCACTTGTTCTATTGAACACCGCCGGCGCACAAAAGTCCCGTGAAAAACGGTGTTTTTTCGGGGTGCGCGGTGCGCATTTTAGGAATTCCGCCGGAATGATCCCGCAGGGGAAATGAATCGCCCTGGCCGCCCCGCGGTTTCCACGCGCTTCGACCGGTTACGACGGTTCGGTTTCGCGGAAGCGGTAGCCGACGCCGCGGACGGTTTCGATAAGTTCGGCGTAGCTGCCCAGCTTTTGCCGCAGGGAGCGGATATGCACGTCGATGGTCCGCTCCAGCGACAAGGCGTCCTCGCCGCGACAGGCTTCCATCAGGTCGGCCCGTTTGAAGGGGCGACCCGGTTTGCGGACGATCGTCCACAGCAGATCGAATTCGGTGGGAGTGAGTTCCAGCACTTTGTCGCCAGCGGTTGCGCGGTGATTGAGCCGGTCGACTTCGATGCCGTGCTTGGAAACAATTTCCTTGCTCGGTTCTCCGGTTTTGGAACGCCGCAACAGGGCCTTGATGCGTTGAATCAGCGGCTTGAGTTTGAAGGGTTTGGTGACGTAATCGTCCGCTCCCATGCGGAAGCCGACGATTTCGTCCACCTCTTCACTCTTGGCCGTGAGCATCAACACGGGAATTTCCCGCGTGCGGGAGTCGCCGCGCAATTGGCGGCAGACTTCCAGGCCCTCCATCACGGGCAGCATCAAATCCAGAATGATCAGATCCGGATGATGCGCCCGCGCCTGATTCAGGCCGTCCATGCCGTCGGTCGCCGACAGCACTTCGAAGCCTTCGTTTTCCAAGTTGTACGTGAGGACGTCGACCAGTGATTTTTCGTCCTCAATGATCAGTACACGTTGGTCCGACATTGTGCCCTGACAACGTCCTCGTTCTGCGACTTGTGATAGCTGAGTTATTTTTCCACCACCCAAATGTTACGAAACCGCACCGGATCGCCGTGGTCTTGCAAAAACAGGCTGCCGGGAAGTTTCTCGTCGTTTTGTCCGCCGCCGGGAGTCGTGTGCGGCAATTTCAGTTTATCGTGAATCAACACCCCGTTTTGTCGTACGGTGGCGATGGCGGGGGTGACTTTCTTGCCTTCGGAATCATATTTGGCGGCTTGAAACTCGACGTCATACGTCTGCCACGACAGCGGCGGCAGGCACATATTCACGCTCGGCTTTTGAATCTGATAGAAACCGCCGCACTCGTTGTTTTCGCCTTCCAAGCCGAACGAGTCGAGGATCTGGCATTCATATTGATCGTTCAAATACATCCCGCTGTTCCCCCGTCCTTGCCCCCGCGCTTCGGGCATGAACGGCGTTCGGAATTCAAGGTGTAACGTGTAATTGTTAAATTTTTGTTTAGAGCGGACGGGGACGCCCAACAACTTTTCTTCCTCAATCTTTCCTTCCGCCAGCGCGTCCACGTTCGTACCGTCAAACAGCACGATCGCCCCTTCGGGCGGCTTGAGGCCCATCGTGGGCGAACTGCGGTGGACCTTGCGCAGCTCGAATTTCACGTCGTTTTCGGCCGTGCCGGAGAAGACGCCGTCCGCGATCGTGCCGTTGAAATTCAGCCCGGTAAACGGGACCTGGTCCCCTTTGCGTTCGCCTTTGAGGCGAATCTTGGGCTGTTTCGGGTCCCAGCCGGCACCTGGTAAACCATTTCCGTAGACGATCGCATCAAATTTGCCCTCTCCCAGGGCGATCACCTGCACGCCGACCTTGGTGTCGTTGCCGATCTTGCCTTCGTATTCGCCTTGCGTTTGAAAATCAGGACCGGCTTTCTCAGGATCGAGGTAGTTCGGACCTTTGTCCGCTGCGTTGGCTGTCGTCATGGAAATTGCCACCACGAAAAGTAGGGGTAGGATTGAGGTCAATCGGGGCATGTTCGTCTCCAGATGAATGGGGGAGTGACTCTTAAGCAATCGCACCGCGAAGCGCAGCGGGGGAGGGAAAACGATTGACTATAGCGTAACCGTTGGCCGTCGGATGATCCACTGAACGGCGCGGACGCTACGATGTTGTGTCCAGGCGGAAGGCCGGTTCGGATTTGCCGTCGCTATCAACGCGCCACGGTGTCCACAGCAATGTGACCTCCTCGGCCGAAATGTCGCTCTTGCGGGGGCGGACACTCAACTCTTCGAGTTCTAAGGCGTCCGCCTGATATTTCTCTTCCAACTCAGCGACGTCGTCGTCGAATTGTTGCTGAAGCTCCTGGACCTGTTCGTTGAGGTCTTCGACCTTTTCTTCAGCACGGGACACGTCGCTATGTTGTTGTGCTGCACGACCAGCGCTCCGCATCGAAGTCGAGGCGCGGCCCACGTTCGTGCGGCTGGCGAGTTTGCGGCCGAACAGCGCGCCGAGAATTGTCGAGCCGATCGAAATCACCGAATCGGCCGTTGCCCGGTTCGCTTGCGATTTCTCGCGGGCCACCCGTTCCTCAGCGGTGCGGATCTTGTCCTGCAGTCGCTGCAGTTTTGTCTGAAACCGGTCACGCAGTTTTTCGACCTCCAAGTCCCGCTGTTCGCGGGCGGACTGCGCGAGACGGACGCGAAAATCCCCCTCCGTTTCGCCGGCGTTGGAATAGGTTTTCAGCGCCGCACATTTCCAGACGCTCAGTTCCTCGGTCCGGTAGAGATGGTCCTTCAGTTTCTTTTGCCAACTCGTGTAGCTCTTCGCCTGCAAACAGGCGGGCGGCACGGCGGCGAATTCCGCTCCCGCTTCCGGTTCGTCTTCGGTGTCGAATTGCGCCGCATCGATTGGGACGGCCGCTTCCCAAACATCGTCTGGCAGTTCGCCGTCGAGTATCGACAACGCCGAGTGGTCCTTCCACAGGTCCACATGGTAGGTCGATTTGACAAAGTGCAACCGATACTTGCAGAACAGCGCCGGCCGGTACAACAGCCGCCTCTCTCGCGGCACCGCATGCGTGCGGACCAGAAAGGCTTCGGTAACTTCGCCCGGAATCAATGGACGGCCTTCTTCAGCTGGTGCCGGCGGCGGTGCGGCAGTCAATGCCGGCGGCGTTTCCGGCGTCTCTTCCGCTTGCTGCTTCTTGGCCGCCATCAGTAATTCAATTTGCCCGCGCGTGAGCGGTCCGCGGAGATACGAGAGCGCCCAGCGCGTTTGAAACACGACTGGTTGGTCGTCGTGGACGTTGTTCATCAGAAACACGCGGCTCCCCAAACCGGCCAGCGTTGCCTCCATCTTCTGGCGATCAAATCCCGCCCCCGCTTGAGCGGATGCCCCTTCCAGGCCCTCCAGCACGCGGGCTTTGTCGCGCTCGGTCTGCAGCCGTCCCAGAAACCACGTCCCGGTGTTCGAGAGCCCCTTGTAATCCAAATCGACCGGGTTTTGCGTCGCCAAGACAACGCCCAGGCCGTAGGCCCGCGCCTGTTTCAACAAAGTGAGCATGGGCGTTTTTGAGGGGGGATTGGCCGTCGGCGGGAAATAGCCGAAGACTTCGTCCATATAGAGCAGCGCCCGCAGGCTCGACGTCCCCGGCTGCGCCCGCACCCAGGCCAATACTTCGTTGAGCAGAATCGTGACGAAAAACATCCGTTCCGCTTCCGAGAGATGCGCGATGGAAATGATCGACAACCGCGGCTTGCCTTCGGCCGTATAAAGCAAGTTGCGGATATCGAGCGGCTCGCCTTCCATCCAACTCGCAAACGAGGGGGACGCAAGTAGATTGTTGAGCTGCATGCCAAGCGCCAAACGGTCGTCCGCCGGAAAGAACGTCTCGAGGTCAACTACGCCTACCCGCTTAAACGACGGTTGCTCGATCTGAAGCGAGGAAGAACGTTTCCAGGTCGATTACGCCGATCGTCTCAAACGGGGGTGTCTGCACGCTGCGAATCAGCGAGGGAATGTCCAAATTGCGTCCGCTGCGCCAGGCGCGGTCGAAGATATTCGATAGCAGGATATGTTCCCGGCTGCGGACCGGGTCGGCGTCGATTCGCAACAGCGCCAACAGTCCCGACGTGGCCGAGCTGATGCGTTCGCGAAACGCGTCACTGTCGTCGATCAGCTGTTGCGGGGGCGCGTCAAAAGAACGCAGGATCGTAAGCGGCAATCCAGCGTTGCTGCCGGGCGTGTAGATACCGATGTCGACCGCATTGCGGAACATGGCAATTCGCTCGGGGTTTTGTCCCCAATCTGCCAATCCGTTGCGCCATTGTTCAGCGGTTTTGGCGGCGAACTCATCCGGTGTGAGTCCCGCGCGGGTGGCGGCGCTCTCCTCAATCCACGGCCGAAAATCGGACGGCGACAAATCGGGAAACGTTAGCAGCAGATTACCCAGATCTCCCTTCGGGTCGATGGCGATCGCGGGTACGCCGTCGATCGCGGCTTCTTCGAGCAGCGACAGACACAATCCGGTTTTTCCGCTGCCGGTCATTCCCACGCAGACGGCGTGCGTCGTCAGGTCCTTGCTGTCATACAGCAACAACTCGTCGCGCAACGCGGCGTGGTCCATGTCGAAGAGTTTGCCGAGATAGAACGCGCCGAGTTTCTCGAAATTCTGCACGACGTTTCGCTCCGTGTCGTTGCGTCCCGGGAGTCATGTCTTGAGCGGACTTTTGCCGTAGCCGTCCCAGGCCAAGGCGTGCGAAACCATCTCTTGCTTTCCGTCCTCGAGTGTCTTGAGCACTTCTTGCACGGTCGTCAACTTGGGCAGATCGCGGATCAGCGTTTTGAGTACCGACGACTCGATGCTTTTGCTGCCCGGCCCGGGTGCCCCTTCCACAAAGGCCCGCTTCTGATCGAACACCGCCCAGTAAATCGTCCGCTGATGTTTCTTCGCGCCGTCACGCACGACGTCGGCCTGTTTGCCCTGCGCGCGGTTGCCGTTGATGCGAAACAGGTCATGGCGCTCAAAGATGATTGCCACGACGTTCCAATCTTTCTTGCTGAACAATCCCATGTTGCACTCCCGGATTGCCTGCGACATTTGTCCCCCGCAACCACCCGCACGTTAGTTTTATCAATTCCCCCAGCCGTCAGCCAGGGAAACTTGTGGCACTCGGGCACCGGGGTTCGTATAACGGGCGGTATAGGAGCGAATAGTTCCCTGCCGCTCGCGGCCGGGTGTTTTTCTTAAATACAAACCATCCCTGCCTAAGGTATCAAACGTGGATCACACGCCGATCTTCATGTTAAACGTTCTGTGGTTCCACCCCAATGGCGGTGCGGAGCGGTATCGCGAGTACCTCAAAGCGGTCTGGCCGACCGCGCGGAAATACGGTGGGGAAAAACTTGATGCCTACGTCCCCGAGGCGGCCGTGATCGGCGAATTGGACGCCGATTTGCTGTCCATGGTCCGCTGTACGGATCAGGATTGGTTTGAGGAGTTCATCGCCGATCTGGAGCTCCACGCCGTGGTGCTGTTTAGCGCGGCGGCGCGGACTAAATCGCTGTTGATTCGTTGCCGAAGCGCCGACGGGTGACCTGCTTGCCGGGACATCAGCATTCGTAGCGTTTGCGGAAGGAATTCGCGGCATGGATTTCGGCCAGGACCCGGCGACAATCCTCGCTGCCCCGTGCGACGGCGCCAGACGGGTCGGCAGGCTCGACGATTGTCGTCCGTGCGGTCATCGAGCGTGGAATGGCCGGTCCCTGGCGTGCGGACCTCATGGCGGGCAGCGGCTGGTAATCGTAGCGCGAGATAAAATACCGCAGCACCTTGGCGTGCAGCTTGCTCGTCCAGCCCGTATAAGTCGGACTCGATTCCAGTTCCTGGATATCCCGCAGCCGATACCGCCAATCTTGGAAATCGTGAGGAATGCTGGACATGAAATCCTCCTTGGAACCTTCACACTATTCGAGCGCCGGACACTGCTTCCCCCGCATTGCCTTGATGGCAACCGGGACAGGTGTCGAAAAATAGTATACACTTCCTCGTGTCAGCGATGCAAAACAATCGGCCGCACGGGCCGATCGATTTTGCCAATTGTGGCGCCTTTCATGGCTGAGCATTCGGAGACCACGGCAACACAATGACTGGTTTTAAAGTCGAGCCATTCACGCGCCCGGAGTTCATGGTTCGCTTGGGGCTGAAGCCTCCTTACACTCCGGAAGACGTCAAACACGCGTTTCGACAAAAGGTCAAGACGGCCCATCCCGACGCCGGAGGCAGCGCCGAGGAATATACGACGCTGCACGACGCCTACGAACAGGCGCTCGACTATGCGAAATTTCACGCCGGACGCAGCCAATGGATCGGCGATGAAATGGAACGCTACATCAAACGCCTGGAAATCATCACCGGCGTCGAAAGCAGGGGCGGACACGTCAGTATGCAGCGGATCGAGGGACTCCGGCCCTGGGTGGGGGAGGACTTCGGGCAAATTAAGGACCGACTGATCGCGATCCAGTGGCGGGGCAAGCACGTCGACGATGACTCGCTGATGTGTTTGATCGACAATCAAGAGGTCTTGGGAGACCTGCAACATCTCGATCTCGCACACAGCAGCGTTACCAGCGACCGACTGTTGCAATTGCACGGGCTAACGTCGCTCACGGCGCTCGACCTGCACGATACGCCGGTCGACAACCAGGTGCTGACACTTATCGGCGCGCTGCCACGACTGGAATGGCTCCACATTGTAGAGGCAAAAGTCAAGTGGCGAGGCCGGCGGAAACTGAAAATCAGCCACCCGCAATTGCACGTGGCGACTGGTGGCGCTAAGCATAAATCCGGCCGATAGCGCGTCAGTCGACGAAGTGCAGCGCCGCATACACCTTGTGGTCAACCATAGTCGTTTCCGGCGATTGCGATGCCAACCACTTGTCGATCGTCTTGAGCGGAACGGCATACACGGTGATATCCTCGGACGCGTCACCGCCTCCGGTATTGACGCGGCGAATCGTCTCCGCTCGAAAAAATGACACGATTTCGTTCGTTATTCCCGGTGACGTCGGGCAGCGCATGAGGAAATTGAATTCCTCGGCGTCATAGCCGGTTTCCTCCAGCAATTCGCGGCGGGCGGCTCGTTCCAGCGGTTCGTGCTCCTGGCCGGAGATGTCGCCGGCCAATCCCGCCGGTAGGTCGATCACACGGCGCGCGACCGGGCGGCGAAACTGTTGGGTCAATATCAGCTTGCCGTCGTCGGTGACGGCGATAATCGCGACCACGCCCGAACAGGTGGTCCGTTCGGCGAACTCCCAACCGTCGACCGACACCAATCGCAGATGCTTCCCGGCGGCGACTACGTTGCGTTCCGACATGTGCGTTTTGCCTTCCCTTCGCGCCGGGGGCGGACGTTGTTCACGACGCGCCGTTGCCGACCGTTGCCGCCGATTTTCGCCGCAGATGCTGCACCCACGCCGGCGGGGCGTTGACGAACACCCAGTCCCGCGCAATGCGGTGTTCGCTCAGTTGTTCCCCCAGAATTCGATCCAGGTCCATAAGACGCTGCTTCTCATCCGGTTTGGAGACCAACCGCCGCACGGGGCGCACATACATATACTCGAAATAGCTCAGCGTGCCGCCGGGAGCTAATAACCGCCAATAACTTTCAAAGATCTCTTCCACCAACGCTGCCGGAAAATTGTTCAGCGGCAACCCGGAAATGATGTAATCGTACGGCTCGGCGTCCCCGAATTCCTGCAGGGGGCAATGATGCACGGCCGAAATGTCGGCGACCGAGCGGAAAGAATCCTCTTCGTCAAAGCGGCGGTTGAGCAGCGCGACAAAGTTTTCGTTCAGTTCCACCAGGTCAAAACGGTCCTCGGGCTTTAAGCACCGCACGACATGCCGCGTCACGGCTCCGGTTCCTGGGCCGACCTCCAACACGCGGACAGCGCCATCATGTTGTTTGAGCGGTCCGGTCAGCGCGGTCGCCAGAAAACGTCCGCTGGGGGCGACGGCCCCGGTCGTCTCAAACCGGCTGCGGAATTCGCGAAAAAAATCGCGATACTCGCTGAACATTCGTTTCATAAAAAACCAAATGGCGATTATTGTCGTTGTTGTGATTCCCAGGCGGCTTGTGCGACCGCCTGCTCTTCGATATCGAGGCCGACCATCATACTCCACGCCTCCAGGAGTCGTCGATAAACTGGGCCGGTTGTGCCGTCCCCGATCTTTTGGCCATTAATCCGTGTGACCGGAAGCAGACAATAACTGGTTGACGACGTGAATGCTTCGTCAGCTGCCAGCGCCTCGGACACCGGAATATCCCGCGATTCGTAGCGAATGCCCGCATATTTGGCGATATCTTCCACCACTTTGCGGCTGATGCCACCCAGCGTCACCTCGTAACGCGGGGTCATTATGGTGTTTTCGCGGACGATATAAAAGTTTCCCGCGCTGGTTTCGGTCAGGTGCCCGTCCAAGTCGCATAGCAAGGCCATTGCGTCAGAAGCGGTGTCCCGCGCGGTTTGATCCGCCAGATACCAATGCAGCCGGTTGCGGGACTTGATTCGTGGGTCGATGCACTCCGGCGGGATTTGACGGATTGGGGGCACGATCAAATGCTGTCCCGCGCGATACTTGTCCGCCCACCGCGAAAACCGCAGCGGAAACGTCTGTACAATGACCGTCGGCTGCGGCTCGGCGTGCGGCGTGAGCACCGGATTCGGGCCGGCAGTCACCAGATGATTGACCATCAACTCGCCTGATGGATCGATCAAGTCCGCATGATGTTCGACAACGGATTGAGTCATCTCCCGCCATTCATCGCGCAGCAATTCGACGCAAATCCCCAATCGGTCCAGCGACGCATTCAGTCGGTCGAGATGGTCGTCCAGACGAAAACAGCGCTGATGGAACGTCCGCGTCATCTCCGTGGCCGCCACGCCGTACAGCCCCCAATCGGTCAGCGACAATTTCGCCTGCGAAGCGGGGATGAATTCGCCGTTCAGGTAGACGATTGGCTCGGCGGACATGAGTTGGTTTCGCGTGTACTGGAATGACATCTGCGGGCGTTTAGCATAATTCAGGCTCCGAGAATTCTCTAGTAGTCGTGTCATGATTTCACGTCCTACTCAGACCTGTCGCCTGTGTAGTATGCTAGCAGGAAATGTTGTCCGCTTCGTTTCGCATAATCGTTACGATTCCAATGACCGTTGCTTCGAGGGGACGTGAAACGGGACCAGTTCGCGAACCCATGTTGGTCCGCGCGGGAAATGGTTTAGGATGAGGATTGAGACGCGAATCGGCGTTGTGAAGGTGAGTCAGCTTTTGGAACGTGATATGGGAAACTCAATTATGGACTTGACCGAGCGTCAGCAACGGGAACGGGACGAATACAACGAACGCATCCGTCAGTCCCACTTAACCGAGGTCGATTTCGAGCATTTCAATCACCCCCGGTTCGGCCCCTGGAATCCGTATTGGTTCATCTACGATTACGTGCGCACCAACTTCTCGCCGGAGAAACACGAACTGCTCAGCTACGGATGCGGGCAGGGAGCCAATGCGCTGCGACTGGCACACCTGGGATTTCGCGTGAGCGGATTCGATATCTCCGACGGCAACGTTGGCGTCGCCAACATGCTCGCCGAGAAGTACGGCTATGCGGATCGAACGGCGTTTACGGTTCAGGCTGCCGAGGCACTGGAGTATCCGTCGGACTCGTTCGACGTCGTGGCGGGGGACAACGTGCTCCATCATGTTGATTTGGAAAAGGCCATTCCGGAATTGCATCGTGTTTTAAAGCCGGGCGGTGTGGCGCTGTTCAAGGATTCCTTGCAGACGCCGTTTCGCGACCGTATCCGCTCGAATCCGCCGGTCACTTGGATATTGCCCGTCGGCGTCAAGAACCGGGTTCGAGGAACGCATTATCGCGACACCGACGATGAGCGGCCGCTCAATGACGGTGATTTCGAAATCTTTCGCCGGCATTTTCCGAACACCGAGGCGGTAAAGTTCCGCGTGCTGGCGGTCTTCGGCGGCGTGATCAACAACCGTCCGCTGCTGGAACGATGCGATTACTATATGTTTAAGGTATTGCCGTTCCTGCGCCGCTTCGGAGACAATGTTGTCGTGATTTTGAAAAAGAACCTGGAGAATTGAACTAAGTCGCGTCGTTTTCGGGATGACATGTTATCGCCGGCGCGTAGAATAGGACGTGACGGTATACGGCACGCGGTTCGACGAGATTCGGGCGGACGGTTGAGAAACCGCTTCCGCAGCTGGGGAAAACGAGCTTTGAAGAGAGTTTTAGATTTCGGCGATGCAGGTGGCGCAATGGACCGAAACACGGTCGGCAGGCCCATGGAAATCCTCCTGGTGGAGGACAGTCTGACGTTTGCGCGAATTGCGTTCGGCGCGCTGAAAAAAGGGGAAGTCCAGCACCGGTTGACTTGGGTGACGGACGGCGAAGAGGCCCTGGAATTCCTTTACAAGCGCGGAAAATTCTCGCGCGCACCGAGACCCGATCTGATTCTGCTTGATCTCGGCCAGACGCAAGACGACCGGGCAGGGCCTCTCAGGCAACTCAAACAGAAC
>CALFYU010000343.1 GCA_937952455.1 uncultured Planctomycetaceae bacterium | reverse complement strand
AAGCACGCCCGGGTGGATTCGAACCACCGACCTACGGATTAGAAGTCCGTTGCTCTATCCAGCTGAGCTACGGGCGCGGGTGAGTCTCGTTGGGGGGTCTCGGCGTCAGTCTACCAACTCGCTGCTCTTCGGCAAACCAAGTCGGCCGTACCGGAAAATGCGGTCCAACTATTTGGGGACACCGTGCGTGGCTTGATGTTCGGGGAAATCCTTCTGATATCTTCGCAGCAACTCCGGCACGTCGTTTTTGAGGATGTAAATCTTACCGCGGATTTGTTTGGTTTCGCCCGGCTCCAGGCCGCCGATGCGGAAGTCGGAGTGCAGGCAAATGGCTACCCCCTGGAACAATTCCTGGTACGGCTCAAAGGCAGTCGCCAGAATCATCGATTCGTCTTCCGAGAAGCAACCGATGAGCCCGTTGCTGGGCACGGTCTCGTTCAGCGGGCGGGGATTGACGTCGTTGCGATTGACGTGCCGGGGCGCCCAAACTTGACCGGGGACATAGCGGGCCTTGGTTGCCCAGTCTGACGTGGGCATGCGGGTCAATCGACCGTCGTAAAATACGAATCCCTTCTCAAGGTAGGTCTGTTGATTGCGTCCGGTGAATTGGTCGACGCGGAGACAGGGTTGCGCCCAATCCGCCTGCGACACCTTGTCAGTGGGGTTCGTGGCGGTGATCCGAAAGTCGACGTTGTCGGCCAACGTCCGTATGTCGTGGGTGACGACCACACCGTCGGCCAACGTGCACTGCAGTTTGAGGCGGCTACCGTCGGCGGCAGATTCCAGCAGCTTTGTACGGTGTTTGATCGTCGTCTCGCCCCAGTCTCGGTCGGTCGATCCGGGCCGGCAATAGGCCTCGATGTAATGGATCTTGATCGGTCCCCCCGGCAGAGGGGTGCCGGAGATCGTGAGCATGTTCTTCTCCCACGCTAACTTTAGTGGCGAAGGCTTTTCCGCGGCGGCCAGCGCGCTGCTCAGTAAAAAAAAAAAAAAAAATCCGTATGCACATCGAATCACGGGGAAATTCATGACATGTCCTCTGGAGGGATCCATCGCAAGGCGGGCGACGGTGGTTGTTCGACATCGCCGCGTCCCATAGAATAACCCGCGAGGCGTTCGCTGCGAAGACCCCGGGCCAGCAGATACGGTTGCCACGCATGAGATCGGACGAAATTGACGCCAGGCTGAGTCAAATCGAGACCGATTGGAAAATGATTCTCGACGCCAGTCGCGGCACCGAAATCGCGCACAAGCGGGCAATCCAAACATTTTTCGACCAGTATTCGCGGGCCGTCTATCGCTATCTGTTGGGCTCGGTACGGGATGCCGATGCGGCGGATGAACTGTTTCAAGAATTCGCACTACGGATCTCCAAAGGTTCGTTCCGCAACGCCGACCAGTCCCGCGGTCGCTTTCGCGCCTACCTGAAATCGGCGCTGATCAATCTCGTGATCGAGCATCGCCGCAAGATGAGCAAAAAGCCGGGCTCGATTCACGTCGAACCAGGGGAGCTGAAAAACCCCGAAGCTGCTCTGGAAGCCGAGTTTACCAAAACATGGCGCAACGAATTGTTGTCGCGGACGTGGAAGCAACTCGAAGCGGAGGACCGGCAAAAGGGGCGAAGTTATTACATCGTGCTCAAGTACCAGACTGAGCATCCACAAGTCACATCCGCCGACGCCGCTGAGCAACTCAATGCGCAACTTCCTGCGGAACGGGCGCCCCTCACCGCCGCGGGACTGCGCAAGACCTTACAGCGTGCCCGCGAGAAGTTTGCCGAATTGCTGCTGGACGAGGTCTCGCGGTCGTTGCACGACCCGCGATTTGAGGAATTGGAGAACGAGTTAGTGGAGTTGGAACTCGATCCCTATTGCCGCTCGGCGCTGCGTCGGCGCCGCGAAACGTAACGAAGGATGCACTCGTAGGGTCCGCTGTGCGGACCATCGACTGCCTAGCGGTCCCATTGGTCCGCTGCGCGGACGCTACTCCCATTCAGCATGAAAAGTCCTTCATCCTGCCTCCACAGGTGCGTCGCGACGCGCCCTACATCTTGGCGTTTCGTTCGGCCTCGCACTCCGCCGCCAAGTGTTGCAGCTTTGCCAGCGCGGCGCGGCCGGCTTGGGCTTGCAGTATGCGGCAGGGGATCGCGAAACAGCGGGCCAACCGTGTGATCGGATGCGACCAGGACCGCAGCGCGACGCTGATCTCTCCGGTGGCGAGGTTCTTTTCCACGCTAAACGTTTCGCTCCCCATCACGGGATGCCCAACGAGCGTGCTATACGTAAATCCCGTTCGCCAATGGCTGTCGCGTTGTTCATCGAATGCCTCAATCACGCGCGAGGCAAAAAACAGGTCGACACCCGGCGCCAAATGGTATTGCGTCCCGACCGTGTCGCCGACTTCAACGGGTGACCGAACCAAATTCGGCGTCACGAGCGAATCCGGAAACGCTTGATAGGACATCACCACGATCGCTAGGTAACGATGCAGACCGTCAGGCAGCGGTGTGCCGGGGGATTCGCGGCCTACGGTCGCTTCGTAGACGTTCTCGCGCACCCGTCGCAGGTCGCGGGCACGCGTCGTCTCCCACGTTTCGCGGACCACCCAGGGAGACAAATCCGGTGTGCGGCGCAACGGGCGAAGGAGGATCTGCATGGTAATGTCTCCTAGGCGGTGCCTAGCTCCGGCACATCTCATCCGCTCGCCGGTGCTCAATGGCGTGCCAAGCGATCAATCCGCACAACGCAAAGCCGAACGCGTTGATCACCGCGTGATAACGTAACATTCAGGGGATGTCGATGCCGAACAGGTGTATGCCGCGGAACACGCCGGTGGCAAATAGAATTGCCATGCACATCCCGGTGATCAACGAAAGTGAGGAAAATAGCAACAGCGATCGCAGCACCCCCGAAAATTGTCGCACAGCCAGCCGGCACTGGCCCAGTGCCATTACGATCAGCGCCGCGGACAATCCGAGCGCCGCCAACCATTCAGGATAGTGATAATTGCATCGGGA
>CALFYU010000342.1 GCA_937952455.1 uncultured Planctomycetaceae bacterium | reverse complement strand
TTCGCCGGCGAAGGGGCCTCAAGCGGCTGTATCGAAGCGTGGCGGTCAGCGGCGAATTTCGCGGGAGGTGTTGAATCGGCCGCCGTTGCGTTTTCAGGGGCGGTCGGCGAACCGTTCGAAAACGTCAGGTGTTGTGATGCGCCGAGCGAGGAGGATCCGCGGGGCGTCGCCTGAGGAAATTGGTCATTGGACGGCGGGCGACTCGTGGGAAAGGCTGTGGACGACCAACGCGTTGCTTGCGGAGTTTCCACGGCGGCGACGGAGACGGCGGCGGGGGTGCTGCCGGATGGGTCAGCGGTCTGCCCCGACTGCTCCTGCCAATGCGGGAACAACCGGTCCAATTCAGCGCGGGCTTGCGCATCGCCGCCGACGCTGGCGAACGTCTGATAGGCTCGTTCAAAGTCTCCGCGATAGCCATGCAACAGCGCGAGGTTGCGTTTGGCAATGCGGCTGTTTTCGTCATAGGTGAGGGCGTTGGTCAGCGCGCGCTCGCTGCGTTTGAAGTCTCCCCGTAACAAGTAGGAGTATCCAAGGTCGCTGAAGATGATACTAATTTCCTGATGGTTTTCCGGCTCCATATAGTGCAGTGCGGACTGATAGTGCCGTTCCGCTTCGGCGTAGCGCTGCATTTTATCCGCTACGACCCCCAACCGGTGGTGAGCGTGCGCGTGGGTCGGATGTGTGCGGAGTACGTTTTGGTAGAGTTGCTGCGCGGATTCAAGTTGTCCAGCGTCCTCCGCCCGGCGGCCGAGGAGGAAGTCGTTTTTAGTCGTCTCATTGCGCTGGCTCGGCGCGAGGTCTTGTGCATCGGTTAATTGGAACTGGTCGGTCGATTGATGATCCTCGGGGAAGCCGTCGTCGTCGGAGTACCTTTGGAGATCCGATTTCGCCATCAACTCGTCACGGCCGGCCACGTCCTGGCGAAATCCCAACGCATCCCATTGTTGGCAACCGCTGCATGCGATCAGCGACAGGCTAAGTCCGGCCGCAAGGAAGATGAGTCGACGAGGCATGAGTCAAGTTTCCTAGAGCTATCGATGTGGATCGGCGCAGAAATCGATTTCGACCGCGCCCGCAATGCGGTCGAGATCTGCGGCGTGCAACCTGTTTCATCCGCGGCGAGACCAAATGCGCAGTTGAACCGCGAGCCAACAGCGGTGCTGAACAGTCATCGGAGGGACGGATTTCCGTCGCTCGATGCGAATGAGTTTGTGAATTTTTTGAAGTGAGTGAGAGACAGGGGCGGGACTATAGAGGGATTGCCGGACCGTGTCGAGACGAAGGGACAAAAAAGATACCGCCGCAAAGCAAGCTACGCGGCGGTATCTCATTTTAGGCTCGAAAGGTGCGTCGCGACGCACCCTGTGGTGACCGGTTACTCCGGTTTGGTTTTGGGATTGTAGGCGTGATCACGTTTCCGCAGGACCTTGGCGGACTTGATGACGTCCACTTGTTCCATGGCGGCTTTGACCTCCATGCCCTCGATGATACGGCCGAAGACGGTGTGTTTTCCGTCGAGATGGTCGGTCGGCAGGTGTGTGAGGAAGAATTGAGATCCGCCGGTGTTGCGGCCGGCGTGCGCCATGCTCAGGCTGCCTTGGAAATGTTTGCGAAACTTGGGATCATAGCATTCGCAATCGATGTTGTATCCGGGACCGCCTTGTCCGTCGTTGCCGGGATTGTCATCGAGCGTATTGGGGTCGCCGCCTTGAGTCATGAAATTCGGGATCACGCGGTGAAAGGCGATGCCGTCGTAGAATCCTTTCTCGACGAGTGAGATAAAATTCGCGACGGTGTTCGGTGCTTCGTTCTCAAACAATTCCAGGACGATGCGACCTTTTGAGGTGACGAATTCGACGCGGGGCAGATCGTCCGCTTTTTTCTCAGCAGCGCGGATTTTTTGCTCTTCGTCCCAGAGTTCTTGGTATTTGTCGCACAGCGGCAGATAGCGGCCCCCCAACTCGCGGATGAGTTGGTTTTCTTCTTCCGCTTTGGTGAACAGTTCTTTGGCGCGTTTGAAGTCCTGGGTGGCGAAATGCGCGGTGCCGCCGATGTTTAGAACCACCGCATCGGACTTGCCTGCTTTAAGCACGTTGTCGGCGATTTTCGCGGCGTCTTCATAGCGGTTTTGTTGGTAATACTCCGGCAGCAGAAAGCCGGCGGCCTCCAGATTACCGGGGTCCTTTTTGATCACCTGCGGGGCCATTTCATCAATTTGCTCGATCAACCCGGCATACTCCTCGCGTAGTTTCTCGAATTCCTCCTTAATGGTTGTCCGCTGGGCGAGGTCCGCAGTGCGATACTCCTTCTGCAAGACGGGGATGCGTGTCATGATTTCTTTTTGCCGCTTGATGAGCTGGTCCCACTTTTTCATGTCGACCGCTTCGCCGTCATCGGCAAGGGCAAGGGAAGCATTGGCCATCAGGAGCAAAGCGATGGCGGTGACGAGGCGACGAAACGGCAAGAATTTCATATGAAGCTCCGGGTGGGGATGAACGGCGGGATTTGAGCTGAAGAAACACGCACGTGCGGTTTTAACGGCATTTTAGGTTCGGCGCCGCCAATAGGGAAGTGACTCGCGGCGGTCTTCAGGTGGCAGATGGGGATCGATCGCGTTAGCGGGACGCGTCAGGCGGCAGCCTGGCGCGCATCAGAGCTTAAACGGGAGGCCTTCGGTGTTCGGCGGGCTTTCACCCCCGGCCCCTCTCCCCGCGGGAGAGGGGGGATCCGCGGCGAGCGGGCTCGTTGCTGGGGAAATCCATTTTTGAGACCCGATTAGTGTTTGAGCACTTTGCGGAGCGTGACGATCCCCGCGACCAGCAGGACGGCATTGCCAACCCACATCCCCCAGGCGGGATTCACGGTGCTGGTTTTCGAGAGATTCATCATCAGCATCACCAGTGGATAATAGATGAGCAGCACCGGCATGAAACAGACGAAGAAGTTCGTCAAGAATTGGCTGCGGCCGTGATAGATGGAAAATGAACTTCCCAGCAACACAAAGAAAAAGCAACTGCTGGCCAAAGCGTAGCGGCTGTGGATCTCGGTGCGGAGTTTCCCGGCACGCCGCTGGATGAATACGTTCTTCCATTGGCCGGGAACGTACGGTTCGCTGTCAAGGTTTTCGAAGTTTCCCTGGGTGAGCGAAAAGGCGGTCTGGATGATGCGGCGATGCTCTTCTTCATCACGTTTTGCCGTGGTGAACGCGATTTCGTCGTAGATGCGGGAAATTGAGATGTCGCGGGGATGGACGTCGGAAATTTCGCGTGGAAGGGGAAACGACTCATCGATTCTCGCGAACTTACAGGTTGCATCGCCTGGCGATTTCATATCACCGTTCCATAGTCGCAGCCGGATTTCGTCGTTCTCGGTGTCAAA
>CALFYU010000341.1 GCA_937952455.1 uncultured Planctomycetaceae bacterium | reverse complement strand
TTGTCATTCCCGTGCGGAAGTGCGTTCGCGTTTTGTTTTCGCCAGTTCGCGGAAGTAGCGGCGGATCAGGGCGGCGTAGTCTCCCCCCGGTCGCTGTAAGGCGGACTCGAGGATTTCTGTGCGGAGCGTTCCCGGCAATTCGCCCCAATGTCGGCCGGAGAGTCGTTCGAACTCCTCACGCAGCTCCGCCAACTCCGCCGCTGCCGCGTTACTGCCGCTGCCGCCGGAAGCGGAACCGGGCGTCCCCGCCTGGCCGGTTTGTTGCGCGCGTTTTCCCTGGTTGCGACGCGCTTGTTGTTGTCCCTGGCCGGGCTGCAGACTCTCCGTCGCTTGCGATAGCGAATCGGCCGCCTGCTGCATCGCTTCCGATGCTCCTTGTGGAGTTGCATTCCCGTCGCCGGGTTGATTTTGGGCGTCGGGGGGTTGCTGGGAATTCTGCGATTGATCCAATCGCTGTTGCGCTTGCTGCATCTGCTGCATGGCCTGTGCGATATCGTCGGCCGGCTGGGCGGGCATTTCACCCGGCTCGCTCTGTTGCTGCCCGGCCAGTTCACCGATGGCGCGGGCGACGTCGCTCAAAATAGACGACGCCTGATGTCCCTGCCGGCCGGCCTGTTGCGATTGGTTTTGCTCCAGCGCATTTGACGCGTCGCCCATCCGCTCGTGCGCCTGAGCGGTCTGCTGTTCCGCCTGCCGCGTTTGCTCCCCCTGCGGTGTGAGATTCAGCGGTTCGGCCTCCAGATCATTGGCCGCTTCTTGCAGTTGTCGCTGTAACTCTCGCGTGTGCGCGTCCAGATTCTTCTGCCCGAATTGCTGTGCCGCTTTACGCCGCTGCGGGTCGGCGGCCATTTCGCTGATTTGCTGGGCGAGTTCTTGTTGCTTTTGCCTGAGAGCCTCGGCCTGTTCCTTTAACTCGGGTTGGTCGGCCGACATCTGGGCGGCTGCGTCTGAGGCCTGCTTCGCGGCTTTGGCGGCCTGCGACAATTGCCCGTTGGCCGCCGCGGCTGCCGTTCGATGCGCCTCCGCGGCCATCTGCAACGCTTGTTGCGTGGGTTCCGCCTGCGAGCCGAGCAAGTTGGCGGCTTGTCGCGTGAACTCGATCATCTGGCGGGCCAATTCCCGTTGCGCAGCAATCACGCCGAGGTACTCCTCCGTCGCATCATCCGGCAGATCGGATTCGCTCCCTGGTTCGTTTTCAATCGTGGTCGACAGATCGTGCTGGGCATCGGCAATCCCCTGCGCGGCATGGCCCAAGCGGCCGAGTTCCTGCAATTTGGCCCGCCGTGCCGCCTCGAGAATCTCGGGATGTTTTTCGACAAGCTCTTTCAGTTGTTCCGACAGCTTCGCCGCTTGCTCTTCGGCTTGACGCTGCTGCTGGGCGAGTTCCTGCAATTGCTTTTTCCGTTCCGGCGTGTCCGGCTGCGCAGCCAACTCCGCTTTGCGGCGATTGAGTGCGGCCAGTTGTTGAGAAAGGGCCTGGGCTTGCGCCGCCATGCGGTCGAGGTCGAGCAGGTCGTGTTCAAGTCTCGCCAATTTGTCGAACTGCCGCCGCAATTCGGCCAAAGCATCGTCGGCACCGTCCAATTTATCGGCGGACGCTTGCAGTGATTTCGCGCGGTCCTCGGCGCTGCCTGACATTCCCCGTTCAGTATCGCGAGCGGCTTGCTCCAATTGCTCTCGCGCAATCGCGCGCGCGGCTGGAGCGAGGCTGGAAAGTACTGGCCGTTCCTGGAACTCGTCCGCAACTTGCTCCAAGCGTTGGGCCAATTGCTTTTGTTGTGTGGTGAGGTTTCGGAGGGATTGCGTGTCCTCCGTCTCGTTCCGCGCTGAAACACGCTGTTGCTGCTGCCGTACTTCGTCGTGAATTTCCGCCAACTCGTGCGACAGCCGCTCGTGTTCGCGGAGCAGCGCTTGTTCTTGGGCCGAGGGGGCGTTTTGTTCCACGATCACGGTCTGCGGCTCGGAGGTTACCGATTGGGGGCCGGGGGCGGGCCGATTGTCGGTGGCGCGTAGCAGGTAACTGAACGTCGCCCCCGCCGCGGACAATTCCGAAGGAAGCTCGACGTCAAACGTGTGATTTGCGTCGGACGTTCCCAATCGATCGGCGGGGGCATCGCAGACCCTTGTATCACCGCCGGGAAGTTCGATTCGCAATTCTAAGCGGCTAATGGCGATGTCATCCTCCGCGGATGCAACCACCGTCAGCGGGCCGCCTGGGGGAATCATCAACGGCGCGTCGCTCGGCGCCACGGTGATCCGCGGCGGCAGGTCGCGGCGGATCCGCAACCGCCGTGCGGCGGTCGGCGTATTGTGGAAGCCATGTTGATCAACGATCAAGAACTCGTAGGGACCTCCTTGCTCTACGACGAATTCCAAACCTGCCGAACGGCCGTCGGTCGCGATCTTTAGTGGCAGACGTGTGAGGCCCCCCAATGTCTCGGACGCTGTCTCGGTTGGGGCAAACATCGGTGCGATGGCATCCCCGCGGCCCTGCAGCAATTCTGCAGTAGCGACTTCGTCGGCAAATGACAGTTCGAACCTGAGGCGGCTCTGTTCAAAGACCGTGACCTCACCAACGGCACCGTCATGCGACGTGGTGGGCAACTTCGTGTAGTCCGGCGGTTGGACGTGCAGCATACACGCTTCGATTCGCGGCGGGTCGACGACATACACGCTGTAAGTGCGCGAACGCGCATTGCCGGCGGCGAAGGCGAAGCGAAAATCATCCTGCACGCGGGGGATCGTCGCCACAAAGCCGCCGTCCGCCTCACTCCACCCAACCCATCCCCCGTCGCCGCGTCCGCCGAACTAGCGAGGACGCGCGCAGCGCGCCCGCAGTTCGCCCGTCGCCGCGTCCGCTCGCGCCGGAGAATTCGATTCGCGCTTCGCGCGGCAGTGCCGTCTTTCCCGACCGAGAATGTGGAATCGCTCGGAGCATCAAATTATGGCCCCGTGCCGCGACGCGGTCTCCGCCGGGGACTTCGAAATAGACGTCCCCGGCGCGCTCGTAATTTCCCCACGGCACAAGGAACCTTGTGAGCAACAGCCGATAGTTCTCTGGTGCAAAAATAGCCGGCAGGATCAACAACAGGGCCGCCGACATTCCCAGTAATCCAATACGCATACTGCGCGCGGCGGGAACGGCGGAGTTGAAATCAATCGCATCGGTTGCCCGCAGCGTCTCCACTGTTAGATGTTCGAGCATCACTGGTGAACCGCGCCAATTGGCGGGCGTTTCAGCGTGCGTCAGTTCCACCAGCGACGACAACCGCTCACCCAGTTCGGGATGCCCCCTTTCGACGACCGCCGCCAGATTGATCCCCGAATAGCGTCGCAGCAGGGGACGGACGACGAACCAGCCGAACAGGGCGATTGCCGTTGCTCCTGTAAGTCCCAGCCACCCGATCCGCAGCGGCGTCGGCAGATCGAATAATAAATCCACTGCCAACCCGGCGGCTGTCATCGCGCCGCTGACGGCCAGGGTCAAACCGATTCCGCGGATCAGTGCGATGCGCCGCAACCGGCGGGCCAAGCCGCGGAGCTTGTCCGCCAGGCCGTCGGGAAGCGACGTCAAAGGTGCGGGCGATTTCGGTGTTCGCAACAAGCTGGACATCTGCGGAATCAATGTGTGGGATCGCCACCCCACCAGTGGGGATGAGCGGCGGACGATCTGTGTATGACATATTCCAAATCACCGCCGGCCGAATCATTCTCCGAGGCAGTACAACATCTCCTGCCGCTTGCCGTCGACGGTGTCCACGACGCGCATGTAAATGCGGTTGCCGCAAATGGCGGGCGTGGCATAGGCTTCGTCGCCAAGTTTGTTTTTTGCGACGGTTTCCACGCCCTGTGGGCTGACCTTGAGTACGTGGGTCGTGGCATCTTCCGTGGTGGCATACAGGTGGCCGCCTGCCAATACGGGCGATGAGGTGAATGTGCCGCCCAGTCGTTCTTTCCAAAGTTCTTCGCCCGTGTCGCTCTTCCAGCAGTAGGCGATCCCCTTGTCCGCCACGGCGTACAGATGGCCGTCGATCACCAGCATCGAGGGGACATAGACGCGGGTCTTGTCTTCCCACACGATCTCGCCCGAGCCGTCTCCCCGGATGGCCGAGACATGGTTTCTGGGATATCCGCCGCTTGAGTAGACAAGGTTGCCGTCGGTGGGAGTCGACGTCACACATTCGGTCGTCGCCCCCTCGACTTCCCAGTTCTTCTTGCCGGACAGCGGGTCATAGCTGGCGATCAGATCGCAACCAGTGAAAATCACCTGATCCTTGCCGGCCACGTTGAGAATGATCGGCGAGGCATAGTTCGGGACGCTCGGCCGGTCGTGCCTCCACACAAGATCGCCCGTCGCGCGATCGAAGGCGGCAATCGCGCCGCCCCCCTTGTTATCGGCCGAAACGATGACCACAGAGCCGTAAACGGCCGGCGACGAACCGTAACCTTGATGCACGACGTAGTCCGAGACCTTCTGTTGCCACAGCCGTTCGCCGTCGAGGCTCAAAGCGGTTGTGTAGACGGCATCGCTGTTTTGAAAATTGATAAACAACCGCTCGCCGTCGCAGGCGACGGTGGAGGAGGCGTGCGTTGATTTCTTGTTGCCTTTCTCAGAAAAGCCCCCCTTGTGGACGTCGGTCTTCCAAAGCTGCTTGCCCGTTTCACGATCGAAGCAGAGCACCGATTGCGTTTGCTGGTCCTCGTCAGCGGTCGCGATATAGATGCGGTTGCCGACCACGGTCGGCGAGCTGTGTCCGCGTCCGGGAATCGGCGTTTTCCAAACGACGTTCTCGTCTTTGCTCCAGGTGGTCGGCGGCGCCTCGTCCGCAGGAGCGATGCCGTTGCGGTGATAACCGCGCCACCAAGGCCAATCCGTATCCGAAACGGCAATCGCGGCCGGCTTCCCGGGGACCGTGCCGGAGGGTTGTGCCGCGCAACCGATGGGTTCAACGAGCAACAATGATGCCGCAACGAGAACAATAAAGGCACGGGACATATCAACTGGGCTTTCTATGGTTCATCGGTCATGTTGTGTATGACTTTGCTGTGATGGATGACAACAAATTCCCCCCTCCACCGGAGGGAGAGGGGTTGGGGGTGAGGGCGCCACCGTGCACCGCCCCCTCATCCGCCCTTCGGGCACCTTCTCCCCAAAGGGGAGAAGGCATCGGGGATTGTACTGCTACTGGGCGGTTCATTGTGCACAGCACGGCCTACGGGTTCGCGGCGGCGGTGGCCTGTTTGATGGCGAAGTCGATCAGTTCCTGACTGCGGAAAAATCCTTCCCAATGATTGTGGCCTTGCCCTTCGGCAATGACAAGCTGCACGAGCGATTCGCCGCCGGCGGAGTTGTAGCGGCGGACGAATTCGGCGGAATTTGTTTCCAGCGGCACGACCTTGTCGACATCGCCGTGAATGAAGAAAGCCGGAACCCCCGTGCGGGCGAGTTTTTTCACGCGGTTAATAGGATTGTGCTTTTGCAGTCGTTGCTCGAGTTGTGCGGGAGTCAGATTGTAGGCTGCCGCCGCTCTTTCGACGCCGGGGTAAGCGGTCAAATCGAGCACCGGATAAATGCCGGCGATCCCGGCAACCTTGTCGGGGTGGCTCACCGCCCAGCCGGTGATCATCAATCCGCCTCGGCTGCGGCCCAACAGACACGGTTTTTTCGCAAACCCCCGCTTCGTCGTCAACTCGCGATACAGGGCGTCGTATAACTTCTGGCCGCGGGGACTGCCGAATGATTCACCGACGTCGATCCCCGCGACCGCCACGCCGGCGGCGAGGAATTGTTCATGCATCCATTTTTCATGGCGGTCCGGCAACCCGGGCAGCGTGGGGGCGTACAGAATCCAGGGTTGCGGTATGCTGCGTTTCTCCTCGGGGGGATAGAAAATGAAGGCGGGTCGATCGGCCACGAACAACGATTCGCCCGGCAGCAACAACTCCTTGGGAGCCTGCACCGAGGATGGCGGCAGATCGCGTGTCGCCAATTCACGAAACTCCGTCTGTCGGTCGTCCCAAGCGCGGGCCATTTCCTGTACTTTGCCGGGATGTTCATCCGCCAGATTGTGTTGTTCGGTGCTATCGCCGTGGAGATTAAACAGTTCCCACTCTTCGTCGCGGGCGGCCACCAGTTTCCAACCACCGACGCGCAGCGCGCGGTTCCCTTCGTGCGACCACCGTAGATAGTCCCGCTCGACCGAACCGTCCTTGGCAAACGCCGGCGCGAGACTTTTGCCCGGGGCAGGGGGGACCGGTTTGTCGTTCCAGGTTTTGAGGGGCGCGCCGCCGGCGATATCGAGAATCGTGGGAACGACGTCGATCACGTGGCCGACGTTGTGACGCAGTTCTCCTCTCGCTTTGATCCCCGCCGGCCAATGCGCGATCAGCGGCGTCGAAATGCCCCCTTCATGAACCCACGTCTTGTGCCGGCGGAAGGGCGTGTTGGCAGTCGTCGACCAACCCGGGCCGAGACAGAGGTACGTCGCCCCCGAACCGGGCACGGCAGCCGGATCGTGACCGTCGTCGCGGACCATGATCTCCGCACTGCCGCCGTTATCGGAGAGGAATAGAATCAGCGTATTCTCCAGCGCGTCCATCGCCCGCAATTGCGCAAGTACGCGGCCGATCTCCTGGTCGACGCGGTCGATCATGGCGGCATGAATGGCCATCTTGGCCGCTTGGAATTCCTGCTGCACGGCGTCCAATTCGTCCCAAGGCCGCGGGCGGTTGACTTCACCCGGACCGAGGATCTCAAGGGCTTCGGGGAAGTGGTACGGCGGTCCGACTTCGAGTTCCACGGCGGAAAGCTCGCCGTCGACCAGTCCCATCTGCTGAATCCGCTCCCACCGCGCGGCGCGGACAGTTTACCAGCCGGAGCGATATCGGTCGCGATACTGGGCGATGTCCTTCGGCAACGCGTGCAGCGGAAG
>CALFYU010000340.1 GCA_937952455.1 uncultured Planctomycetaceae bacterium | reverse complement strand
GTCGTCTGTAAAGTGTATTCCCAGCATTATTCGTAAATCAGATTCTTGCGCCAGTCGTCCGGCGTCGTCTGCCCGGCGGGAAGATTTACTAAACTGCGTCCGTCCATATCTGCCGGCGGTTTCAAACCGGCCGCCGCGAGACAGGTCGGGGCGATATCAATATTGGCGACGACCTGTTGGACCACGGTACCCGGTTTCCACAGCGGGGGACAGACACCCAATAGCGGCACGCGCATCGACGCTTCGTACGCCGTCCGTTTGTCGATCAGGCCGTGCTCGCCCCATTGGAAGCCGTTGTCCCCCATGTACATCACCAGGGTATTCTCGGCCAAGCCGTTGTCGGCCAGCCATTTCCGCACGCGGGCGATCGAATCGTCGACGCTCAACAGCGCCTCGCAATAAAGGCGGTAATGCTCTTCGATGTCCGTATCCTCGTGATAGGCGAAGTCGACGCCGTGCCAGCTATTGCGCTGGTTCTTAAGCCACAGCGGCTTCCCTTCGTAATTGTGTGGGGAGTCCGACATCGTCTCGGGGACCGGCATCGTCTTGTTTTTGTACCGCTCCGCATGCCGCGCCGCTGGATAGAACATGCCGTGCACCCCCTTGTGCGAGAGGTACATAAAAAACGGCTTCCCGTCCCCCTTGATCCCCTCCAGCCAGTCGACGGCATAATCGGTTAGCTCGTCGGTGATGTATCCCTTTTGCGGGACCGACTTGCCGTCGACGTTCAGCGTCCAGTTCTTTCGGTTCTTGGGCGGATAGTAGTGCCCTTGTCCGCGAAAGCTGACCCAGCGGTCAAACCCCGGCCGCGGTGCGTCGGAATGGCCTCCCATGTGCCATTTGCCGAAGAAGGCGGTCTTGTAGCCCGCGGCCTGCAGGTATTGCGGAAAGAAGATCGTGCCGGGTTTGGTTTGCACGTTGTTGTCGACGACGCCGTGATTGTGCATATACAACCCGGTCAGAATCGATGCTCGGCTGGGCGAGCAAAGCGACGTCGTGACCATTGCATTTTCGAAATACACACCCTCTCGGGCCATGGCGTCCATCGCCGGCGTTTCGACGAAGGGATGACCTAAGAAACCCATCACGTCGTAGCGATGGTCATCAGAGAGAATGAACACGATATTGAGCGGCTTGGCGCCGTCGACCTTTGCCAATTGCAAATCGTCAGCCGCGTGAAGCTGTGATGATGAGATACCGGCCGCTGCCGTCAACAAAATGATAAAGCGCTGCATGAGAGACTCCCTTGGGCAGACATTCGAACTCGCTCGACCCGTAGTGCGAGTATAGCGGAGGCGCGCTGCAGATGTCATGCATTGATCGCGGGTGGCCCAGCCAGTTCTGGCTGGGTCGCGAAGCGACAAGAAGCCGCGGGAGCCTGACCTACGTGCTGAACGGTGCGCTACATATTAATGCCGTACTTCTTCATCTTGTTGTACAGCGTCACGCGGCTGATGCCGAGGTCTTTGGCCGTTTGCGTGCGGCTGTGGCTGTTGCGCAGCAGGGCATGCTCGATGATTTCCTGCTCGGTGAACGCCACTTGCCGTTCCAGCGATTCCGCGGGAGGCAAGTTGAGGCGCGGGGCACGTCCCAATCCCTTGGCCATGCTCGGCTCGTTGCTCGGACCGGCGATGCCGGCGGTGACGTGCGACGGCAATTGCTCCGGGCGGAGGCGTCCGTCGCGGCAATAGATGACAGCCCGTTGGATCACGTGCTCCAACTCGCGCACGTTGCCCGGCCAGGGATACGACAACAGCGTCTCGTAGAGATCATCGTCGATCGAGGAGATTTGCACGCCATGTTTTTCGGCAAAGCGTTCCACAAATCGCTCAGCCAGCGGCACAATGTCAGCGGCGCGGTGCCGCAGCGGCAGGATGCTGAACTTGAGCATGTTCAGCCGATAGTACAAATCGGGCCGAAATCGTCCCTGCTCGACGAGCGGCTGCAATTCCAAGTTGCTGGCAACGATGATGCGGGCCTGCGCCTGCAGCGTGTGATTGGAACCGACCGGCTCAAACTGTCCCGATTCGATCACGCGGAGCAGCTTGACCTGTTGCTCCAGCCCCAGTACGTCGATTTCGTCCAACAGAATCGTGCCGCGACCGGCGGCGAGAAATTTGCCATCCTTGTTTGCGTGGGCACTGGTAAACGCCCCTTTGACGTGCCCGAACAACTCGCTCTCAATCAAGTCGTTGGGCAGTGCGCCGCAAGCGACGGTCATCAGCGGTTCCTCGCGGCGGGGCGAGGCTTCGTGAATCAGCTTGGAAAGGTAGGTCTTGCCGGCGCCGGTCTCACCGATCAGCATGACCGTCACGTCGTGTTCGGCGGCGATTTGCAGTTCGTCCAGCATCCGCCGCATGGCGGGCGTTTTGGTTTGAAATTTGCGCGATAAACTTCCGGCGGGGACCGGCGAATTCGTCTCCTCATTTTCGGAGACCGGCGGCGGTGCGTCCTCCTCGCTGGCGGGGGCAAAGAATTCCGGCAATCGATCGATATCGGTATGATCCAGCAGTCGGACCGCTGGTCCAGAGGCGACCAAACGTTCGATCGGTTCCGGGACGTTTCCGCTGGTGAGCATCACGGTCGGCAAGTGCGGCGACTGATCCAGCACCTCTCCAAGAAACCGCGCCTCGGAGTGCCCGCCGGCAACCACAAGTCGCAGGTCGGCGATCAAACCGGCCGGATCCGACTCGCGCACAGTTGCCGACACAACGGACGGGCCGTCGCACGTCTCGATGGAAAATCGGTGTCCAAAATCCCGGACGATTCTGGAAGCGAGGTGGCGGTCGCGAGTCACTAATAGGATTGTCGGTCGGCGCGAAATCATCGAAGAGCCCGGCACAAGATTTGAAAGTTCGAGAGCGATCTCCTCCATGATGCACACTCACGGAAAGTGTCGACAAGCCCTTCCCTACAAATCCGGTGCCAAAGTGTAAAGAACTTTGAACCAGCCCGCATAACTGTCATTCGACGAACCCGTTTTTGTTGATTCGATATAGAAGGCGTAAAACGACCGCGACGCATGTGTTGCGAAATCGCTCGCAACATCCGGCCGTATGCTACCGAAACGCAACAACCTTCAAAATCGCTAAACGTAGTACAATGCGCCACGGGCGGCGTTGACATTACCAAGCCATCGTGCTGCCGACGCCAATACTAGTTGAGCAAGTCATTCTGGCCGCGCTGCAGTTGATCGTCGATCCACTCATCGTCGACGAAACGACGGAGCAGCCAGCGCGACGCACGTTCGAGCTCCGCGAGATCGTCGGGATTAGCGGTTGCGCCGGAGCTATCAAGCGGTGCGATTCCGGTAAGGCTCATTCTCAGCGAGAGCCGTTTCGCCTCCGCCATGTGATTGAGGCGATCGAGCAGGCGTTTACTCCAAACGATGCCGTAACGGTCGCGGAACTGCTCCCATACGCGGTCGAGGGGAATCGCAGCTGGATGCTCAGTCCCGCGCCCCGCACGGTCGGCCCACCACACAGCGGCCGCCAGGAGTAACGTCGCAACCGGTCGGCATTGCCGGGCAGCGGGCAGCCACGCAAACTCGGCCGTTGCCAGGGGGAGCACGCTCAGCCACAGTGCCGCGGCGGCCAGTAGGGCCGGGAAGGTGAATCGCGTGCCGACGTAATTCCCCAGTCCCATGACCACGACGAACGCATAGCCCACCGCCATCGGCGTTTGGAGTTGAAATTGGCCGGTGGAGATCGTCTGTGAAGTGGACGCAGCGGCCGGCCAGCCGAACACCAAAAGAAACGGCAGCACCACAAACCAACTCCAGACCCTCACCACCGGACGCTGCGCACCGAGCACCGCGATCGCGGGGCAAAGCATCAGCAGCGCGGTTGTATACCAAACGAGTTCCACCCCGCCGCGCCAAGACTCCCGCGCGATCAGCGCGATTCCCGCAGAGAGCGTCCAAGCGGCGAGACCGACGATGCTCCACCGCCATGCCGAAACAAGCGTCGTCCTCCGCACAGCGGCGCTCGCCCGGGCAGACGGAAGGAGCGTCGACGCGATCACGAAGAAACTGATGATGTCGATGATGCGTTCCACGCCGATGTATCTATCGTTCTAAGGGCAGAAGTCGGCAGCACCGGGTGATCGTATGTAACATGCCGATCCGGGATGCCACTGCTGGCTTGCCCAGCAGTGTAATGCAGGAGTCGGTTCGTCACCGATCCCGTACGCATATTTGAAGCGCGCACTGGCGGACAAGCCGCCAGATGCACCCGCCGACGAACCAGCGGGCAGTCAAGCCACGCGGTGGATCAACCGTTGTGTAATTCATTGACTAAGAACCGCAAGAACGGCTCGACGTCGGTCACCAGACCGACCGTCTGGAAAGACCACCGGTCGGAGGGCTTTGTCACGGTGGCCGGGTTGATGTCAACGCAGACGACTTTCACCCGGGCGGGGAGCAGATTCCCAACGGCGATCGAATGCAGCGTCGTTGCGATCATCAGACAGAAGGTGACGTCTTGCACCAACTCCCGCATCCGCTGCTGGGCCTCGAGCGCGTCGGTAATCACCTCGGGCAACGGACCGTCGTCGCGGATGCTACCGGCTAGGACAAAGGGGACATTGTGCTGGACGCATTCATACATGATTCCCCGCGAGAGACTGCCGTCCCGGACCGCTGCCTCGATCCCACCAGCACGGCGGATGGCGTTGATCGAACGCAGGTGATGTTCGTGCCCCTCCTCCATCACGTTGCCCCGTTCCATGGAAATTCCCAGGCTCGTGCCGAAAAATGACTGCTCGATATCGTGCGTCGCCAGGGCGTTGCCGGCGAACAACACGTCGACGTAACCTTCGCGAATCAATGTGCTGAAGTGGTCGCTGCTGCCGGTGTGCACAATCGCCGGACCGCCGACGACCAGAATCTTGCCCTCGCCTTGACGGGCTTTGCGCATCTCGGCGGCGACGTCCCGGACGAGAATCCCCTTCGGTTTTTCACTCGAAACGGCGCTGTTCATGAAGGCAAATGAGCCGTTGGGGGACAATTCCCGCTCCAGCGGAATTACGCGAACCCCCAATCGACCGATAACAATGCGATCCCCCTTGGCGACCTGGCACATCGGGAGGCAATCGGCGCTTGTCCCATCGGCGCTGACGCGGATACCGCAATCCATCTCTTGCCGGTCAACGTCGATCCAGTTGCCGTCGATACGGATTTGCGTGTCCTGGTTGGTCGTGCAATAAAATCCGACCGGAAATGCTCCGTCCATGTCGGCCTCAACAATTTGGCAATCCTGTTGATGCACAGGAACGGCGCCGTGTTGACCGACAGTGGTAAGGATCGTCTCCAACAGCTCGGCCGAATCGGCGCTGATTTTCAGCGTTGCCGAACTCGGATCGGCGCGGCGCTGGCCGATTCGGATGTTTTCGATCTCAAACGTTCCGCCTAGCGTGGTGATTTCGTCCAGAATCTTCGGCAAAATCAAGCTGTCGACGATGTGCCCTTCGATCAGCACGTCCTCGACAAAGATTGCCCCGGAGTCGGTTGCTGATGCATCGGTCATTGTGATTCGTTCCTTCACGTTCCGAGGCGCCAAAAGACGCCCGTCTAGATGCACTTTCCCGTAAGCGCCAATGCCGCTAACATACTGTACCACGTACAGTTAGGCGGCGCGGTGGTTCGCGCCGGAATTGTACGTTTCGCACAGAATTGGATCAACGTGGATGGCTGTCATGCTGACCGATTGGCTAGCATGCAGGCCCCCCGGTAAATCGCCCCGACGTTTCACAAGACAGTGACGGATCATGGCCAAAGCAAAGAAGACAGGCATTACCCCCACGCGGGAAGCGGACTATCCCGAGTGGTACCAACAGGTGATCAAAGCGGCCGATTTGGCAGAACTGTCGCCGGTCCGCGGCTGCATGGTCGTCAAACCGTGGGGTTGGGCGATCTGGGAGAACATGCAGCGTGTGCTGGATGGCAAGTTCAAGGAGACCGGGCACGAAAACGCCTATTTCCCGCTGTTCATCCCCATGAGTTACCTCGAAAAGGAAGCGGAGCACGTCGAGGGGTTCGCCAAGGAATGCGCGGTCGTCACGCACCACCGGCTGGAACCGGATCCCAACGGCGGGCTGCGCCCGGCCGGGAAACTCGAAGAACCGCTGATTGTCCGCCCCACCAGCGAGACGATCATCGGCGAAATGTACGCACGCTGGGTCCAGTCCTATCGCGACTTGCCGATTTTGATCAACCAGTGGGCCAACGTCGTCCGCTGGGAACTGCGGCCGCGGATGTTTCTGCGGACGGCCGAGTTTCTGTGGCAGGAAGGGCACACCGCCCACGCCGACGAAGCGGAAGCCCGCGAAGAGACGTTGCGGATGCTGCACGTCTACGCCGATTTCGCCGAAAACTACATGGCGATGCCGGTCATCCGCGGCGAAAAGACGGCGGGCGAGCGATTTCCGGGAGCCGTATCGACGCTGACCATCGAGGCCATGATGCAGGACCGCAAGGCGCTGCAGGCGGGGACGTCGCACTTTTTGGGGCAGAACTTCTCGCGTGCGCAGGGCATCAAGTTCCAAAACCAATCGGGGGAAGAAGAGTTCGCTTGGACCACTTCCTGGGGGGTCTCCACGCGGTTAATCGGGGCCTTGATCATGACGCACAGCGACGACGACGGGTTGGTCTTACCGCCGCGACTGGCACCGGCGCATGTTGTGATCCTGCCGATTTATCGCAACGACGACGAACGCTCCGGCGTGCTCGATTATTGCCAGCGGCTGAAAAACGAATTGGAAGCGAAAACTTACAGCGGCGACGCGGTCCGCGTGCGGCTGGATGACCGGGACCTGCGAGGCGGCGAGAAGAACTGGCAACATATTAAGCGGGGCGTCCCGCTGCGGGCGGAGGTCGGCCCGCGTGATATTGAGAACGACGCGGTTTTCCTCGCGCGGCGGGACACCGGAGAAAAGCAGGGGATCGGCCGCGGCCAGTTTATCGAATCGGTCGGCGACATCCTCGGCGAAATCCAAGACGGCCTGTTTCAACGGGCGTTGGAACTGCGCCAAGAGAATACGCGGACGATCGATGATCTGCAGGAGTTCCGCGAATACTTTACGCCGGAGAATGCCGACGCACCGGGTATTCACGGCGGATTCGCCTTGTGCCACTTTGTCGACGGGGACCCAGTGGTGGAGGAAGAGATCAAGAAGTTGAAAGTGACCGTCCGCTGCATTCCGCTGGAAGGGGACGGCCAAGCGGGAAAGTGTCTGTTCACGGGCAAACCGAGCGCCGGCCGCGCCGTGTTTGCCAAAGCATACTAGCACCCGTTTCAAAACCGGGTTGCGCCTGTTCGTGAAACTGCCATAAAAGTGTGGGCGCGACGCGTCAGAGGGTTTTGAAACCACTTGTCGGGTCCCACCTTACCGGACAAGCCGCCAGTGCCACCGGCGCGCTCTACTTCGTTTTCGTCCCCTTTTCACCGGACACCTGCTGCAGTTCTTGGTGAACTTTCAAGGCGGCGCGGAGATTCTTGGAGTAGCTGGCCGGTTTTTGGTAGCCCACGATGTTGGCCAACAAGTCGGCGTCGGAATTGACGACGATGCTGGCGGGCAGCGACTTGACTCCCAGAATCTTGGCGACCTTTTCGTCCTTTTCCAGGTCGAGCTTCAAGGCGACGAAGTTCGTGTTGATGAACTCGGCCATCTCCTTGTCGTTGAGCGTTTCCCGCTCCAGCTTGTGGCAGAAGAAACACCATTCGGCCCCGAACACCAACAGAATCGGCTTGCCGGTTTTGAGCGACTGTTCGTGGGCCGCCTTGAGGTCGGATTGCCACTTGACTTTTTTCGGTTCCGCTTTGTCGGCGGCGTTGATGCGGCAAGCGGCGGTTAGGCCGATAAGTAGGGCCAGACTAAGCTTCAGCAGCGGGCGTCGATCCATGACGTTCATCCCCTGAGTAGGTATCGCGAAATCGGACTGTGGACTATTTGCCCCTCGCTCGCGGGGCATCTCAATTCGACGCACCCTCCGAGTCCAAAAAAACGGGTTATGCCCTCTTTATCGGTGCGCGCAGCGGCAGGGCTGTGTGAGAATATTCACCCTGCTGGCGGGAAATGCGGAAACGGGGCAAAAAACCGGCGGCTATCGGAGAATTTCGCCCGATTGACCCCGTTTAACGAGCGGGCAGTAGCGGAGCGCATCCCAAAACGTCCGTGTGCGAATTGACCCCGGCGGGGCCGGGGGCTGAGAGCCATGAGCCTGTTAACGAACGGCTTTCGGTCAGACCGATGCTCCACCCGCTGCGTTGAGAGCGGCGGCATTGACTTCCACGTTGATTTCCCCCGCGCGATCAGCTGTTCTCAACCTGGGAACGAACATCGGCACGCGGCGGCGGTACTCGTCGTACTCGCTCCCGAAATGCGCAACCAAGTCTCGCTCCTCAACGTGAGCGGCCAACGCCATGTAGCCGGTCAATACGGCGGCGAACAACAGATGCCCAACCGTCATCGTCGGGGTCGCCCAGAAGGTGATCGCCCAGCCGATATAAAGCGGATGGCGAACCCGTTTGTAGAACGAGGGAACACGAAACGGCAGCGATGAATACTCACGGCCTTTGAGGTACAGCCAGACTTGCCGGGTTCCGAATAAGTCGAAATGGTCGATCAAGAGGCTCACCACGGGCACCAAGATCCAGCCGCCGGCATAAGCCGCCCAGAGGATGCCCCGAAACAACGGCGTCTCCACGTTCCAGACGACTGTGTCAATCCCCCTCCATTGCCACATCAATAGCCAGGTGACGATGCACGAGACCAAAACGTAGGTGCTGCGTTCGATCGGCTGCGGAACGAGCCGCGTCCAATGGCGTTTGAAAGCCGGCCGCGCCATGATGGAATGTTGTCCTGCAAACAGGGCCAACAACAGGAAGTTGACACCAAAAGCCGCACCAAGCGATCCGTCTCTGGGTGTGTCGATCGATTTGGGGACGAACAGGTTACCGATAAACCCGGCCAGGTAAACAACGGTGACAAAAAACAACAAGTGACATCCCACGCCGTAGATGAAAAACACCCATCGTTTCATTTCAAGTTCTCCGGTAAAATGCGTTTGGCGAAACGAGCCGTAAAACCACCGAAAGGGGTCGCTCGCGTAGCTGGCCTTTATTATGTAGCAAAGCGGGGGGCTGGAAAGTTTACTTCCGGTACACCCGCGGGTTGACTTAAGGTCCACCTCGGTCTGAAGGAGACCGGCGGCGATGAAAACGACCACGCGGCAACGACTTGTGGAATCGGCGATCCACCGCTTCTATCGCGATGGATTCCGCAACGTGGGAATTGAGCAGATTCTTTCCGACGTGGGAATCAGCAAGACCGCATTTTATAAGCATTTCGAATGCAAAGAAGATCTGATGCTTGCCGCATTGGAGATGCAGAATCAGTGGCTGCAAGAGACGTTTCGCGCAATGATTCGGCAGCGCGGCGGCGAGGCGCCCATTGACCAATTATCGGCCGTGATGGACGTCGTGGAAAGCATCATCGAGTCGGATGAGTTCCACGGTTGCATTTTTGTGAATGCGGCCATGGAATTTCCGCTGCCGCACGAACCGGCGCACGTTTCAGCGTCGGCCAACAAGCGGGCGATCGAAGATATCGTGGCGGCGATCGCCGCCGAAGCGGGCGCCGACGATCCGCGGGCCTTGGCAAGCGAGCTCTGCCTGATTATGGAAGGGGCGTACGTGACGCGGCACGTCACTGGAAATCCGCAGACGATCAACATCGCTCGGCGGCTGGCGACTCTCGTCATCGCCGCACGATGTAGCGGGTCGTGACCAAGTGCCTTGGGCAGATTTGGGAAACATCGTGATCGCGGACATATTGGATTGTCCGCGAACCAACCGGCGATCAGACTTCAATCCCCAAGTCCTCAATCTTGCGATACAGACTCGACAACCCCAGCCGCAGGCGCTTGGCCGCTTCGCGTTTGTCGGGGCATTGACGCAGGACTCGCGAAATGTGCAGGCGCTCGTAGTGTTCGCGGGCGGAGCGGAGGTCGTCGGTTGCCGGCAACAATTGGCCCACTCCCAGTAAATCGGGCGGCAGATCTTGAGGGCGGATCTGCGTTCCCTCGCACATGATGACCGCCCGCTCAATGGCGTTGTCGAGTTGCCGCACATTCCAAAGCCTGATGCTGTAGTCCTTGCTGGCGGTAGCCATGAAATCTCCAGCGTGATTAAACTTTATTTGCTCGATGGCAGAGGTGTGACCGGTAAGCTCGCGCACCACCATGCCATTCGTAGTGATCCAGATTCGACCCCGCTCGTTGCCAACAATTACTTGGTTTCCTGGGTGATTAAAAGTGGCTGCCGTCAAACGAGTATCTGGCATTTTGTACTTGTTAACTGCATAGTTATTGCGGGTGTCCCAGATGTATAAATTGCCTTCATCGCCTG